>NZ_CP031243.1:1802500-1973061 GCF_003352385.1 Haemophilus haemolyticus
GCACTAACCTATAATTTTGGCCATCAACGACAATTTCCAAACCTAGCTCACGTAATTGTTTAATGTCCTCTTCAATATCCAGAGAAAACTTTTCCAATTCAAACCGCACTTTCGGCTGGCAGTCCGATAAATATGTCAATAAAGCGAAATTCATCATTTATCCCTTGTAGCAAACGGAGCGAAAATCATAGCATAAATCCAAAAATTTCGTTTTCAAAATCAAGTAAAATCTGTATAATCCCGCCGCAATATTTTTTAACTTCAACTTAGCGAGAATATTGCAATGTCATTACGCATTAAACAAGAAGCCCTTACTTTTGACGATGTTCTACTCGTCCCAGCACATTCAACAGTGCTTCCAAATACAGCCAATCTTTCAACCAAACTCACTAAAGAAATTAATTTGAATATTCCTATGCTTTCAGCTGCAATGGATACCGTAACCGAAACCAAACTTGCGATCTCTTTAGCACAAGAAGGTGGCATCGGCTTTATTCATAAAAATATGACCATTGAACGCCAAGCAGACCGTGTTCGTAAAGTGAAAAAATTCGAAAGTGGTATCGTTTCTGAACCAGTAACTGTTTCACCAAATTTAACCCTTGCCGAACTTGCTGAAATGGTGAAGAAAAACGGCTTCGCTGGCTACCCTGTTGTAGATAGTGAAAATAACCTAATTGGCATCATTACTGGACGCGACACCCGTTTCGTAAAAGATTTGAGCAAAACTGTCTCACAAGTAATGACGAAAAAAGAAGACTTGGTGACAGTAAAAGAAGGGGCGAGTCGCGAAGAAATTTTAGAATTAATGCATCAACACCGTGTTGAAAAAGTATTAGTGGTTAATGATAGCTTCAAACTTAAAGGCATGATTACCGTTAAAGACTTCCAAAAAGCGGAACAAAAACCTAACGCATGTAAAGATGAATTCGGTCGTTTACGTGTCGGTGCTGCTGTCGGTGCTGGCCCAGGTAACGAAGAACGTATTGATGCATTAGTAAAAGCTGGCGTAGATGTATTGTTAATCGACTCTTCTCACGGTCACTCAGAAGGCGTATTACAACGTGTTCGTGAAACTCGTGCAAAATATCCAAACTTACCTATTATTGCGGGTAACGTCGCAACGGCTGAAGGTGCTATCGCACTTGCAGACGCAGGCGCAAGCGCAGTGAAAGTAGGTATCGGCCCTGGTTCAATTTGTACAACTCGTATCGTGACCGGTGTAGGTGTTCCACAAATCACCGCTATCGCAGATGCAGCAGCAGCATTAAAAGATCGTGGTATTCCAGTTATCGCGGATGGTGGCATCCGTTTCTCTGGTGATATTGCAAAAGCTATCGCTGCAGGCGCAAGCTGTGTAATGGTTGGTTCTATGTTCGCAGGTACCGAAGAAGCACCGGGTGAAATCGAACTTTACCAAGGGCGTGCATTTAAATCTTACCGCGGTATGGGTTCACTAGGTGCCATGGCGAAAGGTTCATCAGACCGATATTTCCAATCTGATAACGCTGCAGACAAACTTGTACCAGAAGGTATCGAAGGCCGTATTCCATACAAAGGTTACTTAAAAGAAATCATCCACCAACAAATGGGTGGCTTACGTTCTTGCATGGGCTTAACTGGCTGCGCAACTATCGAAGAATTACGCACAAAAGCAGAATTCGTTCGCATCAGTGGTGCTGGTATTAAAGAATCTCACGTTCACGATGTAACTATTACTAAAGAAGCGCCAAACTATCGTATGGGCTAACAATGAATAAAAGAGCGGTTAAATTTGCCCGCTCTTTTGAACTGTTTCAGGCAATAAAAGGAACTATAATGAAGAAATTTATATTACTGATTCCATTTATTCTATCGGCCTGCACATTACTCGGTCCAACTTATACTGGGGAAACAACCGCAGACGATTTACTAAAATATGATACGGCAAGTAACATTAACCTATTTTTCAGAGCAATCCATAATTGTACGCCTAAACAAATTCACACTCAGATCGATGATGTAAAACTAAACAACAAAACTTCCACTGTAGATTTAGTGAATGAAACTTGGACAGTAAAAGGCTGTAATAAGACCGAAACATTTCAAATCAAATATATCAGCGATGGACATGGTGGAACTTACATCAATATGACAAAACAAAATTAACATAAGGCAAAAAATGACAAACATCCACAACCATAAAATCCTGATCCTCGACTTTGGTTCACAATATACTCAACTGATTGCACGTCGTGTGCGTGAAATCGGTGTATACTGCGAACTTTGGGCTTGGGATGTAACCGAACAACAAATTCGTGAATTTGCCCCAACGGGTATCATTCTTTCAGGTGGTCCTGAAAGTACTACCGAAGAAAATAGCCCTCGTGCACCGGAATATGTATTTAATGCTGGTGTACCAGTATTAGGCATTTGCTATGGAATGCAAACGATGGCAATGCAACTTGGCGGCTTAACCGAAACGTCTGACCACCGAGAGTTCGGCTATGCTTCAGTTTCTCTTGAAAATTGCACCGCACTTTTTGCAAATCTTAATGATAACTTGACAGCAAATGAGCCGACTTTAGATGTTTGGATGAGCCATGGTGATAAAGTCACTCGTTTACCTCAAAACTTCCAAGTAACAGGTACTACTCCAACCTGCCCAATTGCAGCTATGTCTGATGAAAGCCGTCGTTTCTACGGCGTACAATTCCACCCAGAAGTAACCCACACCAAAAAAGGTTTAGAATTATTAACTAATTTTGTCGTGAATATCTGTGGTTGCGAAACCAAATGGACAGCTGAAAACATCATTGAAGATGCCGTTGCTCGCATTAAAGAGCAAGTGGGCGATGATGAAGTAATTTTAGGTTTATCTGGTGGTGTAGACTCTTCTGTGGTTGCATTACTTTTACACCGCGCTATCGGCAAAAACTTACACTGCGTCTTCGTGGATAATGGTTTACTCCGCTTACACGAAGGCGACCAAGTCATGGAAATGTTCGGTGACAAATTCGGTTTAAATATTACCCGTGTTGATGCTGAAAGCCGTTTCTTAGGCGAACTTGCAGGCGTATCAGATCCAGAAGCGAAACGTAAAATTATCGGTAAAGTATTCGTTGATGTATTCGATGATGAATCGAAAAAACTCACTAATGTGAAATGGTTGGCACAAGGTACGATCTACCCTGACGTAATCGAATCTGCAGCAAGCAAAACCGGTAAAGCACATGTGATTAAATCTCACCACAACGTAGGTGGCTTACCAGACTATATGAAACTTGGTTTAGTTGAACCTTTACGTGAATTATTTAAAGATGAAGTACGTAAAATCGGTTTAGCATTAGGCTTACCGGCTGAAATGATCAACCGCCACCCATTCCCTGGCCCAGGTTTAGGCGTCCGTGTATTAGGCGAAGTGAAAAAAGAATACTGCGATTTATTACGCCGTGCGGATGCAATCTTTATCGAAGAATTGCGCAATAGCGGTTGGTATGAAAAAACCAGCCAAGCCTTCAGCGTGTTCCTACCAGTAAAATCTGTAGGTGTAATGGGTGACGGACGTAAATATGACTGGGTAATTTCCTTGCGCGCCGTAGAAACAATCGATTTTATGACCGCACATTGGGCACATTTGCCTTATGATTTATTAGGTAAAGTATCTAACCGCATAATCAATGAAGTGAACGGCATTTCCCGCGTCGTATATGATATTAGCGGAAAACCACCAGCAACTATCGAGTGGGAATAAAAAATCACTTTTTCAGATACGTTCTAATTATTTCAGTAACTTTAATAAGTGCGGTTAATTTTCACCGCACTTTATTTTTGTTTAAAATCCCTTCTATACCAATCACAATGAGACTTAACCAAATAGGCACATAAGTAAAATAGTCGCTTGTGGTTATTTGATTATCTAGCACAAAGACAGCTATTAAAAAAAGCAATATGGGTTCGATATAACTCAACACCGCAAAAATACTGACCGGAATTTGTTGGCTAGATTTTAAGTTGGCTGAAAGCGAAATCGCACTCACAATACCAAGTGCAGGCAATAATAACCAATAACGATATTCTTGCGTAACCAAAGAAAGCGTCGTGCTTTGATAAAGAATATAAATAAAACAAGGAATCGAAATTAAAATAATATCCAATGTAATTCCTTGTAGGGCAGGGATTTTCATCAATTTACGGCTTAGATAATAAAATGGATAAACCGTACAAACCCACAAGCTTGTCCATGAAAAACTTTGAGTGTGCCATAATTCATGTATAACACCGCAGGCAGCCAGTAAAAGAGCGATTTTCTGAATAAATGATAAACGTTCTTTTAACCAAGCCCATCCTAAAATAGCCATGATCAGTGGGAAAAGGAAATATCCCATCGCAATATTTATCCCTTCGCCATTTAGCGGTGCCCACATAAAGAGCCAGAATTGACTTCCTGCATCTAATGTCCCCAGTAAAAATAAAACCCAACGCGTCCAACTTTTTCCTAAAGTTGTCGTGATAAGAGACAAAAGAGAGCGGCAACCAATAGTCGGGAATAAAATTAAAAGTAGCCCAAAGATCATGGTTAACATACGCCACGCAAACACATCTGTTCCGCTAAGTGGTTGGAGCCATATGCTAAATAAATACAATATGCCAAATAAACATTGTGAAAAAATGCACAATAATACGCCTTGAGTGACTACTTTCATCTTAGACCTCATCTCATCAATATGATTATTATAAAATCCCAAGACAATAAAAAATCTCAACTTTATCTTTATTGTGATAATATTTTTCCCAATTATTACATTTTTGAGAAATTATCTTATGCAAACACTGGATAAATTAGATCGTCATATTTTGAATGTATTACAACAAGATGCCATGATTCCGTTAAAAGAACTGTCAGAGAAAGTGAATAGTTCCGTTGCAACCTGTCAACGACGTGTACAAGCATTAACTGATTCAGGCGTTATTACAAAACGTGTTGCAGTAGTTTCCCCAAAAGCTGTTGGGCGTACTATAAGCGTGTTTGTTATGGTCGAAATGGATAATCAACACTCTTATTACCAAGAGCAATTTGAACGAAAAATGCGCCAAGAAGACGAAGTGGTGAGCTGTTACGAAATTTCAGGGGACTATGATTTTATGTTGCTACTTCATGCAAAAGATATGGAAAGCTATCACGCATTCACACGTCGAGTATTGACTGGCGAATTTCATGTAAGAACTTATAAAAGTTTATTTGTAATGAATTTTACCAAAGCAGATAGTGGAATTATCTTATAGAACAGCGCAGTAAATTTTGCTCTTCTCCCACAAAGTGGGATTCAATCATTACTGATAAATTCAACTGAAATTAAAAGGACTGAGTTCGATACAATATCGTCGTCAGTCCTTTAGTAAATAGTCTAGTTTTGAAGGTCAAAGTAAATTTACCGCACTTTTCTTATGAACCTAAACGCTGGCGTACAATTTCAAATAAACATACCCCTGTTGCGACAGATACATTTAATGATGAAACTGAACCAGCCATTGGAATGCTAATCAGTTGATCGCAATGTTCACGTGTTAAACGACGCATCCCTTCGCCTTCTGCTCCCATAACAAGTGCTAGTGGCCCTGTCAGTTTGCTTTGATAAATGGTTTCAGTGGCTTCGCCAGCAGTGCCAACCACCCAAATATTATGGTTTTGTTGTAAATCGCGTAGTGTGCGAGAAAGATTGGTTACACGAATTAACGGCACGGTTTCTGCCGCGCCACAAGCAACTTTACGCGCGATAGATGTTAATTGTGCTGATTTATCTTTCGGTACGATCACGGCCACTGCGCCCGCGGCATCCGCTGTTCGCAGGCAGGCGCCCAAGTTGTGTGGATCCGTCACGCCATCCAAAACTAATAAAAGCGGATTTTGTTTATTCGCAAGAATTTCATCAAGATCATTTTCATTAAGTTCTTTTGCTGCTTGTACTCGAGCAATGACACCTTGATGAACCTCACCATCGGCTTTTTTATCAAGTGTTTGTCGATTAACGAATTGCACACCAATTCCGAGGGAATACAGTTCGTTTAAGAGTGGCTGTAGGCGTTTATCTTCACGTCCTTTAAGTACGAAGACTTCAATTAAACGTTCTGGTGAATGGGTTAAAATACTATTAACAGCATGAATGCCGTAGATTTGTTCTGACATAAATTTCTCTTTTTTTTATTTGAATTTTTAATTCATCCTAAAAATAGGAAGTGAATTATTTTCGTTTTCTAGATGTTTTCTTCAAAACTTCTTTCTTTTTTACCGCACTTTTTCGTTTTTTAGGGGATTTAGACGGTAGCCCTTTAAAGACTTTCTTGGCTTTTTCTTTCGCGGTTTTTCCAGCTCGACGAGGCTTACGTTCACTCCCCATCAGCGAGAAATCGACCATTTTATTTTCTAAATGTACCGCTTCAACTTTGATGCGAACTTTATCGCCTAAGCGATATTGCATTCCGCTATTTTCGCCTATTAAACGCTGTTTTGCTGCATCGAATTGGTAATAATCGTTTTCTAAGGTGGAAATATGGACTAAACCATCGATGAATAAATCATCTAAGCGCACAAATAAACCAAATCCCGCCACAGATGAAATAACACCGCTAAATTCACCGCCAACATGATCTTGCATATATTCACATTTCAGCCAATCTGCCACTTCACGAGCGGCGTCGTCAGCACGGCGTTCGGTCATTGAACAGTGATTGCCAAGTAAATCCATTTCATCAAAAGAGTAATGATAACCGCCAGTATCCGTTGTTTTACGTTTTGCGCCTTGTTCTTTAGCGAGTAAATATTTGATGCCTCGATGAAGTGTTAAGTCTGGATAACGGCGAATTGGCGAAGTAAAGTGTGCATACTCTTCCAAAGCCAAACCAAAGTGCCCAATATTATCAGCATGATAGACAGCTTGACTTAATGAACGTAGCAACATTGTTTGAATAAGTTCATGATCAGGTCGTTCTTTAACTTTTTCTAAGAGAGCAGCATAGTCTTTTGTGGTTGGTTTTAAGCCACCTTCTAAAGTTAAACCAAACTCACTTAAGAAAGTGCGGAACGATGTTAATTTTTCTTCGCTAGGGGTAGCATGAATACGATATAACGCAGGTTCTTTATGTTTTTCCATAAAATTAGCTGCTGCGATATTCGCAAGAATCATACATTCCTCAATGATTTTGTGGGCATCATTGCGAACAACGGGTTCAATGCGCTCAACTCGCCCCATTGCATTGAAAATAAACTTAGTTTCAATGGTTTCAAAATCGATCGCTCCACGTTGATGACGCGCACTAAGCAAAGCTTGATAGAGTTTATAAAGTTCTTCTAAATGAGGCACAAGCGTAGAATAACGAGTGCGTAATTCTTCATCGCCTTCAAGCATTTTTGCTACTTTGGTATAAGTGAGGCGGGCGTGAGAATTCATCACCGCTTCATAAAAGCGATAATCTGTGAGCTTACCTTTGGCCGAAATTTGCATCTCACACACCATACACAAACGATCCACTTGTGGGTTCAGCGAGCATAAGCCATTCGATAAAATTTCAGGTAACATGGGTACAACTCGGTTCGGGAAATAGACCGAGTTACCACGATTATGTGCTTCTATATCCAAAGCGGAACGTAAACGTACGTAATAACTGACATCCGCAATCGCGACCCAAAGTTTCCAGCCCTTGCCGTGTTTTTCACAATAAACGGCATCATCAAAATCCCGCGCATCTTCGCCATCAATGGTCACAAGCGGCAAATTTCGTAAATCCACACGACCTTTTTTGGCTTCTTCAGGCACTTCTTCAGTGAATTTTTTTACGTATTTTTCCACCGCACTTGGAAACTTATGGGGAATATCGTGGTTACGCAAGGCGATTTCCACTTCCATTCCTTTCGCCATATTATCTCCTAGAATTTCAGTGATCACGCCAATTGGCTGGTTAAAACTGGCAGAGCGTTCTTGCAACTCGACAACGACAACTTGTCCCATGCGAGCGCCATTACGATGTTCATTAGGCACAAGAATATCTCGGCCAATTCTGCTGTCATCAGGCACCACATAGCTAAAGCTGTTTTCTAAGAAAAAGCGCCCCACAATTTGTTTTTTACGGCTTTCTAATACGCGTACAATTCGCACTTCACGGCGACCACGACGATCTAATCCAGCAGGTTGCGCTAAGACAAAATCCCCATGCATGACTCTTTGCATTTGATGGTTTGGAATGAATAAATCATCCTTTTTGCCATCGACCTGTAAAAAACCAAAACCTTCGCGATGACCAATTACCGTGCCTTTAAATAAATCTAATTTTTCTGGTAAGGCATAGCGTTTACGTTTGGTGAACACTAATTGGCCGTCATTTTCCATCGCGCGTAACCGGCGACGCATCGCTTCTATTTGATCTTCATTTCGAATGGAAAGTGCGGTCAAAATTTCATCCCGATTCATCGGTGCATTATTGTCTCGAATAACGCTTAAAATAAATTCACGACTCGGGATTAGATTGCCGTATTTTTCCAATTCTCGTTTGTAATGAGGATCTTGGCTGATTAAGTTTTTACGTTTTTTTGTCATTATTTTTTACAGTTTTAAAAAGTGCGGAGAGTTTGACACTGTAAGGGGGATAATGCAAGACGGGGGAGGTTTATTTATCAGTAAAACCAATGAACTTTTTCAATGTGTAAATAAACACCTGTTTTTCTTTTTTATTTTTTGTTAAAGTTTCAAACCCTTAATTATTATTCATTTGACAAAAGGAACAATATTATGACAATCATTAAGCAAGCAAGCAAGCAAGCAAGCAAGCAAGCAAGCAAGCAAGCAAGCAAGCAAGCAAGCAAGCAAGCAAGCAAGCAAGCAAGCAAGCAAGCAAGCAAGCAAGTCTAACCCGCCTTTCCTTAATTAGTCTACTTATTTCTACTTCTTTTTATTCTATCCAATCTTTTGCCGTTGATCCAAAATGGACACCTGAGTATGGGACTGCTCCCAGTAATGTTATTTGGGGAATAGCCTTGGGGGATGACAGTAAAGTGTTCAATCCTGAAAATGGCAAATCTCACGGAGCTGCCGCCATCGGTGGAAATTCTCAAGCAAAAAACTTGGGCTCTTTAGCGGTGGGTTATGAGGCACAAGCAGGTTTAGGCGATAAGGGCGGGAATTTCAGTACTGCTATTGGTGCAAAAACCAAAGCACCCAAAGGCGGGGTTGCACTTGGCTTCAGTGCAGAAGCTGAAGGAGAAAACTCTCTTGCCATCGGTTCTGCTGCAAAAAGCAAGGACGGATACGGTGCAACCGCTTTCGGCACAGGAAGCCGTGTAGAAAAACTAGAAAAAGGTAAAAAGAATACTATTCAAGGACAAGACAACAAAAGCATTGAAGTGGATGAAAATGGCAAAGCAACCAAAATTAATATTAAACGTGAAAGTGAACAATCTTTAATCGAAAAGCAGGGTGAAACCTATGGAGCAATAGCTTTTGGTTTGAAAGCATCTTCGCATAACTTATTCAGCACAGCCTTGGGGGCATTTTCTACAGTTGCCGCGGTTGAAGGTACTGCCGTCGGCGGCGGTAGTCAGGTAACCGGCTATCGCGGTTCTGCTTTCGGTATGCACAGCAAGGCAGAAGCAGAAAAAAGTTTAGCTTTGGGTTATGAAAGCGAATCAACCGCTTATAACTCCGTTGCTTTGGGCGCAAGTTCACTTGCTAACCGTCCTAACACCGTTTCTGTAGGCGATAGTAATTATAATCTTTACCGTCAAATCACTAATGTCGCCGATGGTACAGAAGATTATGATGCAGTTAATGTGCGTCAATTAAATGCAGTAGAAGCTAAAATTGGTCAAGTGAATAATCAATTTACACAAGTTGATACCCGTTTAAATCGAACAGATTTACGTATTAACCGCGTTGGCGCAAGTGCGGCGGCGTTGGCTTCATTAAAACCTGCACAATTAGGCGAAGATGATAAATTTGCATTGTCTTTGGGCGTTGGTAGTTATAAAAATGCGCAGGCGATGGCAATGGGTGCAGTGTTTAAGCCAGCTGAAAACGTATTGCTTAATGTAGCGGGGAGTTTTTCTGGTTCGGAAAAAACCTTTGGCGCAGGTGTTTCTTGGAAATTCGGTAAAAAATCAAAACCTGCGGTTTCAACACAAAGTGCGGTCAATTCTGCTGAAGTTTTACAATTGCGACAAGAAGTATCGGCAATGCAAAAAGAATTGGCTGAATTGAAAAAAGCATTAAGAAAATAATCTTTAAACTAAGTGAGTAAGGGCGTGATGTACGCCCTTTTTTATTTATCTATTTATTTAAATATTATATAGATATTCAGATGGATAGATATAGTTAACCTTTTGGGAAAGAATAAAATCTGCACTCGTGATGAGTGCAGATAGAAAGTGAATTAAGCCGATTTTTTGGTAAAGCCAATATAGGCGCAGAATATAAATCCAAGCACTAAAGCGTATGGCGTAAATTCACCAATGCCAGAGCCTGAAGCTGCAAGGCTTAAACGATGCGCCGCGGCTGCACCTAAAAGCATACCAAGCACAAAAATAGCGGAGTCATTATCACCTTCACCAAGATGAACCAAATGTTTGCCAGGGCAACCACCGCCAAGGGCGAAGCATAATCCGCAAAGTGCCATGCCGAGGAAGTTCCAAAGATATTGATTATGTGCACCAGGTTGTTGTTCAAACCCTAAATGGAATTGACCAAGTAAAGCATTGGTAATGGCAGCAAATACCACTAAAGCGATGACACCATTCAATAATGAAGAATCACGGAATAGAATGAAATTGCGGAATGCACCGATTGAGCAGAAACGTGATTTTTGCATTAATACGCCTATGATTAGCCCGCCTGCTAAAGATAATGCCCAAAATGCATGTTGTGTGCCAGGGCCTTTTTGTGAAAAATAAAGCGGTAAACCTTCGCCAAAACTAAATTGTGTGATAACGCCAATAAGTAATAAACCCGCAATAATGACAGAAATCCAGCCTGTAACGGGGGCTTGTTCTTTGGCTTTGCCGAGCGAAAATCCTCGATTGCTAAAGAAAATTCCACCTAATACACCGACAAATAAACCGACAATACCGGCAATCGCAGATAAATCGCCGCCCCCTAGACGCAAATATGCACGCCATGGACAACCTAAGAAAGTTAGAGCACCAATCATGGCAAATACGCCTAAAATTAAGCGAATGAATGGTGATGAACCACCACGAGCACGAAATTCTTTCGCAAATAACGCACTCACTAACGCACCGAAAATTAATCCGATGAGTTCGGGGCGGATGTATTGAAGTGGAGCGGCTTGATGTAAGCCAATGGAGCCAGCCGTATCGCGTAAGAAACAGGCTGCGCAGAATCCCATGTTGCCTGGATTTCCGCTATAAGTAAGTAGTGGAGCGATGATACCAAGTGCAGCACCTGCAACCACAGGCCATTTTGATCCTTTCATAATGAAACCCTTGTGATATCTAAAGTTAAACTAAATTGTGTACTCTCGAATACTCGAAAAGCACGTTCATTTTAATCCAAGAAGTTAAATGGTAAAGAATGTTTTGATGAAAAGATGAGATAAATCAAAAATTTGGTAGGAAAAAAGTGCGGTAAAATTTTTATTGATTGTCGTAATGAAAATAAAAGATCTATACTAACTGCGTTCATTTTTTACTCGGAAGATACTATGACAGAACGTTCAGCCAATATCATTACCCACGATCCTTTTGGTAGCTTGCTTGGATATGCGCCTGGTGGCGTAGCAATTTATTCCTCAGATTACAATACTGCAGATGATAAAGAGTTCCCGAATGATGCCGCATTTCGCAGTTATCTAGGGCGAGAATATATGGGCTATAAATGGCAGTGTGTGGAATTTGCTCGTCGTTATTTATATCTCAATCATGGCGTTGTGTTTGCCGATGTCGGTATGGCGTATGAGATCTTTTCTTTACGTTTTTTACGCCAAGTGGTGAACGATGCCTTGTTGCCCTTACAGGCATTTGCTAATGGTTGCAAACGTAAACCTCAAGCAGGTTCCTTATTAATTTGGCAAGAAGGGGGCGAATTTAAACACACGGGGCATGTGGCAATTATCACTGAGGTATTGGCTGATAGAATTCAAATCGCCGAGCAAAATGTAATTCATTCCCGCTTGCCAAGTGGCCAGCAATGGACGCGTGAATTGCCGATGATTGTTTCAGAACAAGGTTATTTTATACAAGATACTTTTGATGATACTAAGATTCTTGGTTGGATGATCCAAACAGACGATACTGAGTTTTCGGAACCCCAACCTTTCCCAAAATCAATCGCACTTCGGTTACACGCTCATCATGTTGACAATCACGGTCAATTTAGTGAGAAATGGTTAAATGAAAATGAGCCATTTGGTGCGGCATATATTAAAGCAATGAGCGGACATAAAGTGAGCCATTCTGATCAATATCGCTATTTTGCGATGTCTGAAAGTGCTCAACAAGAATTAATTCACGCCACTAATGAGCTGCATTTAATGTATTTACATGCGACAGACAAAGTACTCAAAGATGATAGCCTGTTGCAGTATTTCAATATTCCGAAGCTCCTTTGGCCACGCTTAAGACTTTCTTGGCAAAATCGTCGTTATCAGACGATTACCGGTCGTTTAGATTTCTGTATGAGTGAACGAGGTTTGAAAGTCTATGAATATAATGCCGACTCAGCTTCTTGCCATGCTGAGGCTGGCGATATTATGAATCGCTGGGCAAAACAAGCTGGTGGCGTATTGGGGGAAAATCCTTCCGATGGCTTGCGTAATGCATTAGCTGATTGTTGGCAACATAGTCAAGCCTCAAAATTAGTTCATATTCTGCAAGATCACGATGATGAAGAAGATTACCACGCCATGTTTATGCAACAGGCATTAGTGCAGGCGGGATTTCAAGCCAAAATTATTCACGGAACTGAAGGCTTACATTGGGATAATCGTGGTCGCCTGATTGATGAGGAAAATAACCAAGTTCAAACTGTTTGGAAAACTTGGGCATGGGAAACCATGCTAGAACAACTTCGTGAAGATGCAACAGGAATGGAAGTTGCTCCACCTATTCGCACAGGTTATCCAGAAGATAAAGTGCGGTTAATTGACGTACTACTTCGTCCAGAAGTGTTGGTTTATGAACCGCTTTGGACGGCAATTCCAAGCAACAAAGCGATTTTGCCTGTGCTTTGGTCTTTATTCCCTAATCATCGTTATTTGTTAGAGGCAAGTTTTCATCTCACACCAAACTTAATTCAAAACGGCTATGCACAAAAACCAATTGCAGGTCGCCGAGGTGATAACGTTAAATTAATTGGTGAAAATAACTCTATGCTAGGCATAACCGATGGACAGTTTAGTCAGCAAGATAGTATCTATCAACAACTTTGGTGCTTACCACAAGTGGAAGATCAATATTTGCAAGTCTGTACTTTTACTGTTGGAGGACATTATGGTGGCACTTGCCTACGTTCTGATTCGAGTCGAGTGATTGTAGGCAATAGTGATATGCAACCATTGAGAGTGTTGAAGGATAAATAAAACACCTTGTGATATTAAGAATGGGTTTTACGCAATGCTTTTCCAATTAAAATGCTTGCAACTAACATCACTAAAGTCGGAACCAACCAGGCCATTCCTTCAGATGAAAGAGGGAAGTGTTCCAATAATGAATTAATGCTTTCTGGTAACATTTTAACGTTATTTAAGCTATCACATAAACTAAAACAAACAGTTACGATTAATGTGCTGTTGTATGTAAATTTGATTGATGGAATTTTTTTGCGTAAGAATTGCAATAATACAAGCACAATAGCCACTGGATAAATTAATAACAAAGCAGGGATCGTTATGCGAAGTAGATCCGTTAAACCATATTGTGAAACAGTGATTGTCATTGCGGTAAAAAGTGCGGCCCAAAACGGATAAGAAAAACGTACAGAGAATTTTGAAAAATAGTCAGCAGCGGCACTCGTTACACCAACAAGGGTTGTTAAGCTCGCTAATACAATAATCCCTGCCATAATCCAAGTACCAGCAGAACCGAATAAGATATTTACATAACGAGAGAAAATTTGTCCGCCATTAGTTGCACCTTCTGCAACTGCAGCACTAGTCGCACCTAGATAGAAAAGCGAAAAATATAAACCCGCCAGTAAGATGACTGAAACAAATCCGGCTGAGATAGTGTATTTCACGATATCTTTGGGTTGAGTTACATTTTTTGCTGCGAGTGCACGAGCGACGATTCCACCGAAAGCAATAGCTGCGAGTACGTCCATGGTTTGATAACCACTGGTTAATCCGATTAATAAAGAATGGCCATTTTCATACGCTTTACTTGGCGCTTGAATTTCAGATAAAGGTGAAATAAATACAGTGACGGCTACAGCAACTAATAACACAAGCAATGCCGGTGTCATGAATTTACCAACACTTGAAATAATGGTATTTGGGCGAATCATAAAGCCCATCGCGATTAAGTTGAAAATGAGTGAAAAGAGGAAACGAACACTCGCATTATCTTCCACTAATCCTAAAGGTAACCATGCCATTTCGTAAGCAACATTCGTGATACGAGGCATTGCAAAAGTGGAGCCAATGGTTAGATAAAGTATAACGAGAAAACCAGTGCCCGCCCATTTAGGTAAATCTTTCGTGAGTTCTTCACCACGACCTAAAATAGATACAATAACAAGTGTAATAAAAGGCATTAAAACGCCGGTTAATACAAAACCGAAGGAGGCGCCTGCCCAATGCTGTCCGGCGGTGAAGCCTTCCATTGGCGGAAAAATGATGTTACCTGCGCCTAAAAATAAGGCGAAGATCATCATTCCTAAAACGATAATATCTTTACGTGAAAACATAATTTTTTGACTCTAAAAATAAAAAGGCCTGCATTCTACTACAAAGTGTAGAAAATCCCTATTCTGTAAAACTAAAAATGTGAATTTCGTCACAATATGAAGAATCTTATCGACAATTCGATAAAAATCCCTGCAAAATCGACCGCACTTTTTCCTTTGAGGGCAAAAATATGCTAGGATTCAGCCTTTGTTAATTTTTTGTTATTTATTTTGGGAAGGAGTTTGCGTGGTACAACTGATTCAACGCTTTTTAAAATTAGAATCCGCTGGTGGTATTTTGTTGCTTTTTTCTGCTGCAGTAGCGATGTTGCTGGCTAATTCGCCATTAAGCAGTCAATATAATGATTTCTTGAATTTGCCAGTCAGTTTGCAAATTGGCAGTTTCTCTATTAATAAAACCTTAATCCACTGGATTAACGATGGTTTTATGGCGGTGTTTTTTGTGTTAGTGGGAATGGAAGTTAAAAAAGAATTATTCGAAGGCGCACTTTCTTCCTACCAACAAGCTATTTTCCCTGCTATTGCTGCGGTGGGGGGAATGATCGTGCCCGCATTGGTTTATTGGTTCATTGCAAAACAGGATCCTAGCCTTGCAAACGGCTGGGCTATTCCTATGGCGACTGATATCGCTTTTGCGCTTGGTATCATGGCATTATTGAGTAAGCAAGTACCATTGCCCCTAAAGATTTTTTTACTCGCACTCGCTATTATTGATGACTTAGGCGCGATTGTTGTAATTGCGCTGTTCTTCTCTCATGAATTAAGTGTACAGGCTCTAATTTTCTCAGGTATTTCTATTTTGACTTTGGTTTTATTAAACCGCTTTAGAGTTAGTGCACTTTGTGCCTATATGGTGATAGGGGCAATTTTATGGGCATCTGTTTTAAAATCTGGTGTTCATGCGACGTTGGCTGGTGTGATTATTGGTTTTTGTATTCCATTAAAAGGTAAAAAAGGTGAACGACCGTTACATGATTTTGAGCACATTCTAGCGCCTTGGTCATCCTTCGTTATTTTACCGCTCTTTGCATTTGCCAATGCAGGTGTTAGTTTTGACGGTATTGATGTGAGTATGATTTCATCGCCATTATTATTGGCTATCGCGTGCGGTTTAATTATAGGTAAACCAGTCGGCGTTTTCGGATTTAGTTATATTTCCGTTAAGTTGGGATTAGCTAAATTACCGGATGGAATCAATTTTAAACAAATTTTTGCGGTCGCAGTTTTATGTGGTATCGGCTTTACGATGTCAATGTTCTTAGCAAGCCTTGCTTTTGATGCAGATGCTGGAGAAAGTGTCAATACGCTTTCTCGTTTAGGTATTTTACTTGGTTCAACCGTTTCAGCAACGCTTGGGTATTTATTCTTAAAACAAACGGCAAAACGAAGCTAATCATACACAAAGTGCGGTAAATTGAGCTGCAGCCCTAAAAGTTGGACTAAATAAGCGACCGATGACATACAAAGCATGTCAAGAAAAGAAAACTATCTAGACAATGCGGAAATAGAAAGTTTATTTGGTCGATTAAAAACGGAATGTTTTTATAGTTGGAGTTTAACTAAAATTAAAAGGACTGAGTCCGATACAATATCGTCATCAGTCCTTAAGTAAATAGCCCAGTTTTTTAGGCTCAGATGAAATTTACCGAACTTTTTTAATACCTATTGTCTAGCTTGAACTTCTGCGTTGGCGTAATCAATGGTAACAACCTTACCAGGTAATAACGCACCAGATAGAATTTGTTGTGCCAAGCTGTTTTCGATCTCTTGTTGAATTGCACGTTTCAATGGACGCGCGCCATAAATTGGGTCGTACCCCACTTCACCAATGAAATCTAATAAAGCATCGGTAAACACCAATTCGTAACCACGAGTTTCCATACGTTTTGTCAAACGTTCTAATTGAATATTGGCTATTGCACGGATATTTTCTTTACCAAGCGGATGGAATACCACGGTCTCGTCAATACGGTTGATAAATTCCGGGCGGAAATGTTGCCCCACTACAGACATCACTAAGGCTTTCATTTCGCTATAGCTTTCATCTTTGTTACCTTGGATTAAATCAGAACCTAAGTTAGAGGTCATGATCACCACCGTATTACGGAAGTCCACAGTACGACCTTGCCCGTCAGTTAAACGACCATCATCTAACACTTGCAACAAGATGTTGAACACATCTGCATGGGCTTTTTCCACTTCATCGAGCAAAATGACCGAATATGGACGACGACGAACAGCCTCAGTTAAATAACCACCTTCTTCATATCCAACATAGCCTGGAGGTGCACCAACTAAGCGAGAGACACTGTGTTTTTCCATAAACTCTGACATATCAATGCGCACCATCGCATCTTCACTATCAAACAAGAATTTAGCCAAGGTTTTACAAAGCTCTGTTTTACCCACACCTGTTGGCCCAAGGAACAAGAAAGAACCAATTGGGCGATTAGGATCAGAAAGACCAGCGCGGCTACGACGAATCGCGTTCGCGACGGCATCAACCGCTTCTTCTTGACCAATCACTCGTTTATGTAGTTCATCTTCCATGCGCAAGAGTTTTTCTTTCTCGCCTTCCATCATTTTTGATACTGGAATGCCTGTGGCTTTAGAAAGCACTTCTGCGATTTCTTCATCCGTGACGCGATAGCGTAAAAGCGTCATTTCTTTTCCTTCGCTAGTTTCAGCTTGCTCAAGTTGCTTTTCAAGAGCAGGGATGCGGCCATATTGCAACTCAGACATTTTAGCTAAATCACCCGCACGACGAGCTTGTTCTAGTTCGGTTTTTGCAGTATCTAATTCTTGTTTAATATGTTGAGAGCCAGAAAGCGTTGCTTTTTCAGATTTCCACACTTCTTCAAGTTCAGCATATTCACGTTCTTTTTCAGCCAATTCTTTCTCTAACATTTCTAAACGTTTGCGACTTGCTTCGTCTTCTTCTTTTTGTAACGCTTGTTGTTCCAATTTTAATTGAATAATACGACGTTCAAGACGATCCAGCGGTTCAGGTTTAGAATCTATTTCCATACGAATGCTAGACGCCGCTTCATCAATCAAATCAATCGCTTTATCAGGTAACTGACGATCGGAAATATAACGATGTGAAAGCGTTGCCGCAGCGACAATCGCAGGGTCAGTAATATCTACATGGTGGTGAATTTCATAACGTTCTTTCAAACCACGTAAGATCGCAATAGTATCTTCTACACTTGGTTCGTCCACAAATACTTTTTGGAAACGGCGTTCAAGTGCGGCATCTTTTTCAATATATTGACGATATTCGTCTAACGTTGTTGCACCCACACAATGTAATTCACCGCGCGCTAAACTTGGTTTTAATAAGTTACCCGCATCCATCGCACCATCGGTTTTACCCGCGCCGACCATAGTATGAATTTCATCAATAAAGAGGATAACGCGACCTTCTTCTTTCGAAAGTTCATTGAGAACCGCTTTTAAACGCTCTTCAAATTCACCACGATATTTCGCACCAGCAATCAACGCCCCCATATCTAATGAAAGTACGCGTTTATTTTTCAAACCTTCTGGCACTTCACCATTTACAATGCGTTGTGCCAAACCTTCGACAATAGCGGTTTTACCTACACCCGGCTCACCAATTAACACTGGGTTGTTTTTGGTACGACGTTGTAATACTTGAATGGCTCGACGAATTTCTTCATCACGTCCAATTACAGGATCAAGTTTGCCACTTTCTGCACGAGCAGTTAAATCAATTGTATATTTTTCTAATGCTTGTCTGCTTTCTTCTGCATTTTGATCGTTCACGTTTTGTCCCCCTCTAATTTGCTGAATGGCTTGCGAAATTTGTTCTTTTTTCGCACCGCACTTTTTCAAAATATCGCTGAGCGCTCCTCGTTCTTCTAAAGCTGCAAGCAAAAACAATTCGCTCGAAATAAATTTATCTTGGTTTTGTTGTGCAAATTTATCGCATAAATTAAGTAAATTAATGAGCTGGCGTGAAAGTTGTACATCACCGCCATTGCCAATAACCTGTGGCAATTTATTTAGTTCAGTCTTTAATTCATTACGCAATAAAGTTACATTTACGCCACTTGCAGTTAAAATTGGTGCAATTGAACCGCCCTGTTGATTTAACAGTGCAGTCAATAAATGCACGGGTTCAATAAATTGATTATCTTTTCCGATAGCAAGTGATTGTGCTTCGCTTAAAGCTTCTTGGAACTTTGTTGTAAATTTTTCAATGTTCATACACTTTCCTCAATTTGGTTTTGGCTTTCGCCGTTTGCTCAAATTAAGTAAGATCGTTTAAAAGGATTTCAAGAGAAAAAATGAAATATTTTTGATTTTATCTATCAATAAAAATTTGATGATAGGTTTCAACCTACCAAAATATCGAACAGTGGCACATCCCAATGCTCAGTGGGAAGATTTTCTACTTGCTGACATTGATGCGCTAAACCAACTGGAATAAAAGACTTATTTTGCCAATTCTGCAAGGTGCGATCATAAAATCCACCGCCCATGCCAAGGCGGTTTCCCTGTTTATCAAAAGCCACCAATGGCGTAAACAAAATATCCAGTTCATTTAATGGCAAAACATTTTGAACATTCAGCTTTGGCTCCCAAATACCAAACTGATTTTGTTTCATTGGCGTATCAGGTAAATAGCGTAAAAACAATAAATGATGTTTAGTAAAAGGATGTAAAACAGGCAAATACACATTTTTGTTTTGCATCCAAAGGGATTGGATTAGGGCTTTTGTAGAAATTTCGCCATCAAAAGAAAAATATAATGCAATATTTTGGGCTTGTCGTTGCTCGATAAGATTTAACGCCTGTTGAGTAACCGATTGCTCAGCTTTTTTCTGTTGAAGTGCGGTTAAATTTGCTCGTATTTTTCGAATGTCAGAGCGGATTTGCTGGCGTTTTTGAGTATTCATAGACATGAAAGGAGAAGATAGAACCCAGAGTGCCGCTGCGGGCAGTAGTCCTTGAACCCGACGGTTCAAGGAAATCAGTTGATACCGTTTTCAGGTTTCTTAGCCCAATGAACGAGTCAAAGGTTAAGCCTACACACCAACGATAGGAAACCAATTTATAAGATTTAAAGTATCGGCTCAGGGACATAGCCTACTGACGAACACTCCAGGTAATTCTTATAGGTTTATACTAGCCCAAATTCTCAGTATTGACTAGCATTTATTTGTCAATTTTAACGAGTTGATTATAAAACGACAAAAGAGTGTGATAACACAAATTAGTTTTAGGTATTTCTTTATCTTGGAGAGGAGAATCTAAAGAATATAGCGGTGACTTAAGTGATTTTTAACTGATTGCTCTGAATTAACTACATCTTTTAATTTTAAAAAATCTCAGCTCTATTTCACCGCACTTTCCAATTTAATATTGTTCTTTATTGACACGGATATTTTCTAACGAATGGTCTAATTGCTGGATACCCGTTCTCAATACCTCTTCAATTTTAGCCGCTTTATTTTTTTCTTGGCTTAATTCAAAACTCAAATTAAGCGCCACAATAGAAAGCACACGATCAAGCTGAATAAGGCCTGTCTTTTCTTTCATTTCAGAAACCAATATATCTAAATTACGGGCAGCTTGGCGCAGTAATTCTTCTTGCTCAACGGGCACATTTAAACGCAAGACCTGACCCAAAACTAAAATTTCGACCAATTTTAACGACATTTGATTTCCTTAAATTAAATATTTGAGTGGCTGATATTATGCCATAGCAAAAAACGTTCGTCACAAATTTTACATTGAATCCGCCGTTCGCTCATCACCATAAATTACGTTATAATGCTCGCATTTTTTCAGTTTAAAACGAGATTTTTATGGCCCAAATTGCAACAAATCCGCTTGTGCTAGTGGATGGTTCTTCTTATTTATATCGCGCATTTCATGCCTTTCCTCCTTTAACCAATGCAGCAGGTGAGCCAACGGGTGCGATGTATGGCGTTTTAAATATGTTAAAAAGCCTCATCTCACAAGTACAACCCTCTCATATAGCCGTTGTTTTTGATGCCAAAGGGAAAACATTTCGTGATGAAATGTTTGAACAATATAAATCTCACCGCCCACCAATGCCTGATGATTTGCGCAAACAAATTCAGCCGTTGCACGATATGATTTGTGCATTGGGGATTCCGCTTTTAGTGGTGGAAGGGGTTGAAGCTGATGATGTGATCGGCACACTCGCACTACAAGCCTCTCGTTTGGGTAAAAAAGTGCTCATTAGTACTGGCGATAAAGATATGGCACAGTTAGTTGATGACAATATTATGCTCATCAACACCATGAATAATAGCTTATTGGATCGCGAGGGTGTGATTGAAAAATACGGTATTCCACCTGAACTCATTATTGATTATCTAGCACTCATGGGCGATAGTGCAGATAACATTCCCGGCGTTGCTGGCGTGGGCGAAAAAACTGCACTTGGTTTACTACAAGGTATCGGAAGTATGGCTGAAATTTATGCCAATCTTGAAAAAGTAGCGGAATTGCCAATTCGTGGTGCCAAAAAACTAGGTGAAAAATTATTGGCTGAAAAATCCAATGCCGATCTTTCTTATACATTAGCAACAATCAAAACGGATGTTGAACTTAACGTGACAACAGATGAATTGTTGCTTGGAGAAAGCCAAAAGGATCAACTTATTGAATATTTTGCTCGCTACGAATTTAAACGCTGGCTTAATGAAGTGATGAATGGGGCAGATTCTATTACCCAAACCACTGAACAGCCAGTGAAAATGAACCAGTATCAGGCGACCTCACCAGCTCAAAATTCGGTGGGAAATAGTGCGGTGGAAAATACGCCTAAAATTCAAATCGATCGTACAAAATATGAAACCTTGCTCACTCAAACGGATTTAACCCGCTGGATTGAAAAACTCAATGCAGCAAAACTCATTGCAGTCGATACTGAAACAGACAGTCTTGATTATATGTCTGCGAATTTAGTGGGTATCTCTTTTGCTCTTGAAAATGGCGAAGCCGCTTATTTACCATTGCAATTAGATTATTTGGATGCGCCAAAAATACTTGAAAAATCGACCGCACTTGCTGCTATCAAACCAATTTTAGAAAATCCTAATATTCACAAAATTGGACAAAATATTAAATTTGATGAAAGTATTTTTGCCCGTCATGGCATTGAATTACAAGGTGTTGAATTTGATACGATGTTGCTTTCTTATACGCTAAATAGTACTGGTCGTCATAATATGGACGATTTAGCTAAACGTTATTTAGGCCATGAGACTATTGCATTTGGAAGCATTGCAGGAAAAGGGAAAAGTCAGCTTACGTTTAATCAAATTCCATTAGAACAAGCCACTGAATACGCAGCAGAAGATGCTGATGTGACCATGAAATTACAACAAGCACTGTGGTTGAAACTGCAAGAAGAACCAACGCTTGTTGAATTGTATAAAACAATGGAATTACCATTACTCCATGTGCTTTCTCGTATGGAACGTACAGGCGTTTTGATTGATAGTGATGCCCTGTTTATGCAATCTAACGAAATTGCCTCAAGATTAACCGCACTTGAGGAACAAGCTTACGCATTAGCAGGACAGCCATTTAATTTGGCCTCCACCAAACAATTACAAGAAATTTTGTTCGATAAACTTGGGCTACCTGTTTTACAAAAAACGCCAAAAGGTGCGCCATCAACGAATGAAGAAGTATTGGAAGAATTAGCCTATAGTCACGAATTACCCAAAATTTTGGTTGAACATCGTGGGTTGAGCAAACTCAAATCTACTTACACGGATAAACTGCCTCAAATGGTCAATTCACAAACGGGGCGAGTGCATACCTCTTATCATCAAGCAGTCACGGCGACAGGACGTTTATCATCTAGTGATCCAAACCTACAAAATATCCCAATTCGGAATGAAGAAGGTCGTCGTATTCGACAAGCATTTATCGCGCGTGAAGGTTATTCTATTGTCGCCGCTGACTATTCTCAAATTGAGTTACGCATTATGGCGCATCTTTCCGGCGATCAAGGCTTAATTAACGCCTTCTCTCAAGGCAAGGATATTCATCTCTCCACCGCAGCTGAAATCTTCGGTGTATCATTAGATGAAGTCACCAGCGAGCAACGTCGCAATGCTAAAGCAATTAATTTCGGCTTAATTTATGGAATGTCCGCCTTTGGACTTTCACGCCAACTGGGTATTTCCCGTCCAGATGCACAAAAATACATGGATTTATATTTCCAACGCTACCCTGGCGTACAGCAATTTATGAGCGATATTCGTGAAAAAGCGAAAGCACAAGGTTATGTGGAAACTCTATTTGGTCGCCGTTTATATTTACCTGATATTAATTCTAGTAATGCAATGCGTCGTAAAGGAGCAGAACGTGTAGCGATAAATGCACCGATGCAAGGCACAGCTGCGGATATTATTAAACGAGCGATGATTAAACTTGATGAAGTAATCCGTCACGATCCAGATATTGAAATGATTATGCAAGTACACGATGAATTAGTGTTTGAAGTGCGGTCAGAAAAAGTAGAATTTTTCCGTGAGCAAATTAAACAAAACATGGAAGCAGCTGCTGAATTAGTTGTTCCGTTGATTGTGGAAGTAGGTGTTGGACAAAATTGGGATGAAGCGCACTAAGGAATTTAATCATGAATAAAGTTATTAAAAGTCGCCACTTTACGGCAGAACGTGCTTGGGGAGCCCTCGATATTACCAATATGAATGGTATTTCGGTGCGTCTGCACTGGACAGATAAACCTTACAAGTGGCATATCAATGACGGTGAAGAAGTCTTTGCTGTCATGGATGGTACGGTGGAAATGCGCTACAAAGAAGATAGTCAAGAGAAAGCCGTATTGCTCCATACGGGTGATATTTTTTATGCGGGTATCGGTACCGAACATGTTGCTCATCCACAAGGTGAAGCGCGTATATTAGTCATAGAGAAAGAAGACAGTATTTAACAAATTAAAAAGAATTTTATGAATCAAGAAAGACTTAACGAAATTGAAAAACCATTACTCCACATCGTTAAACATGATGTTGTGCCAGCCCTAGGCTGTACCGAACCTATTTCTCTTGCGCTCGCATCTGCTACAGCAGCGAAATATTTGGGCAAAACACCTGAACGCATTGAAGCTAAAGTCTCACCTAATCTCATGAAAAATGGATTGGGTGTTGCAGTGCCAGGAACAGGCATGGTGGGATTACCTATTGCTGCGGCAATTGGCGCATTAGGCGGTAATCCAGATGGCGGTTTGGAAGTATTAAAACATATTACGCCAGAGCAAGTTACTGCCGCTAAATCTATGCTTGAACAAAAATTAGTGAGTGTAGATATTCATCAAACCGAACATATTTTATATTCAGAATCAACATTGTTTGCCGATAATGATTACGTGAAAGTAGCAATTCAAGATCAGCATACCAATGTTATTTTGATCGAAAAAAATGGTGAAATCATTTTTCAGAAAGTGGAAGATGAATGTACTCATTGCGATCCTTATGAGGTTTTTAAACAAATTAGTGCACGCGAGATTTTTGAATTTTCCAATGCGGTTGAATTAGAAAAAATTCGTTTTATTAGTCAAGCTGCAGACCTTAATCGGGCACTTTCAGATGAAGGTTTGCGAGAAAATTATGGGTTGCATATTGGCCGCACATTGAGAAAACAAGTGGGTAGCGGTTTAATTTCTGATGATTTGCTAAGCAAAATTATGATTGAAACCACCGCCGCATCAGATGCAAGAATGGGCGGAGCAACTTTGCCAGCGATGAGCAATTCTGGTTCCGGCAATCAGGGGATCGCTGCAACGATGCCTGTTGTCATTGTTGCAGATTATCTCAAGGTGAGTGAGGCAAAACGAATCCGCGCACTTTTCTTATCACACTTAATGGCCATTTATATTCATAGTAAATTACCAAAACTCTCCGCACTTTGTGCTGTAACTACAGCATCAATGGGAAGTTGCGCTGGCATTGCGTATTTACTCACAGGCAAATTTGAAACAGCCAGCATGGGCATTTGCAGTATGATTGGCGATATTAGTGGCATCATCTGTGATGGTGCAGCCAATAGCTGTGCCATGAAAGTCTCCACCAGCGTTGCTTCAGGCTATAAATCGGTACTTATGGCAATGGATGAGACTCACGTTACTGGCAATGAAGGTATTGTCGAACATGATCTTGATCGAACTATTGATAATCTCTGTGCTATTGCATCAAAAAGCATGCAACATATCGACAGACAGGTTATTGAAATCATGGTGAGTAAACCTTGTCCTTAATGAAAATAAAATGCGGTGAAAAATCTATATAATTTTTACCGCTCTCATTGTGTATAATTTTGATTAAAGTTTATTTTGAAAAGAACTAATAAAAGCAATTAATGCTGATTTTTGCTGTTCCGATAGTCCAATAATCATCTTCAACAAAACTTCATCTAACATTGTCATTTTTTCATTATCATCCACACCGTAACGCAACCATTCTGGTTTAACTGATAACCACTTAGATAATGTTTCAATTTTATCCATTGATGGAATAGCCAAACCATTAAGCCATTTATGTACGGCTTGTTGAGTAACAGACTCATTTGGGTGTTGTAAATTAAATTTAGTTGCTATTTCACTTGTCTTCAAATTCTGCATAGCCATTGCTGAAAGAGCTAGTTTTAAACGTGCACTAAATTTTTCTTTTTCACTTAATATTTTCATAATGAAAATAATTATGACGAAATCCAAAAAGATCTTGTAAACCATTTAGGTTTTTATATAAACTGTGTTGGTTTATAGATTTTTGTTTTAGGTTTCATCTATGCATCATTTTGGATTTCCTTTCGAGGTTTTGGTTGTTTTCTTCTGTGCAATTTTATTCTCAATTTATATTGACTTAGTTTCTCACCGACATAGTAAAGGAATTACCGTAAAAAATGCCGCGCTTTGGTCAATTTTTTGGATTTCATTGGCATTATCGTTCTACTTTTATCTTTATTTCCGCTTTGAGCCGGAATGGGCAGATCTCTATCTTGCCGGTTATGTACTTGAAAAAAGTTTATCCATTGATAACTTGATGGTATTTGTTGCGATCTTTACATCTTTTGGTATCAAAGATCACCTTCAACACCGTATTCTTTATTGGGGAATCTTAGGCGCATTGATTTTCCGAGCTATTTTCGTTGTGATTGGAACAGGATTATTTGCCGCCAGTCCTTGGATTGGATTTATCTTTGCTGCATTTGTACTTTGGAGTGGTTGGAAAATGTTACGAGGCGGAGATGATAATGAAGAAGAAATCGAAGACTATACTCATCACTGGAGTGTTCGTTTGGTAGGGAAAATAATGCCTGTTTTCCCAAAACTAATGCAAGAAAAATTCTTTGTAAAAAATAACGAATTAAATGCAGATCAAATAGTTTCCGTTACTCGTCAAGGTTTTCGTTACGCAACGCCTGCATTTTTATGTTTAATGACTATTGAAACATCCGATGTAGCATTTGCCTTTGACTCAGTACCTGCTGTTATTGCTGTTACTCAAGAACCATTACTCGTTTATGCTGCAATGATTTTCGCGATTCTAGGATTACGTAGTCTCTATTTTATTCTTGCTGCACTCACAAAATATCTTGTTCACCTCGAAAAAGCTGTCATTGCCTTATTGTTCTTTATTGGTATCAAAATGGGAATTCAATCTTGGAATCATGCGGTATTTGATACAGGTATTCATATTCCAGCAAACGTAAGTCTTTATATTGTATTAGGTGTTTTGCTAATAGGAGTTATTGCTTCATTTATTTTCCCTGACAAAGAACAGGAATAATCTATATGGTTACTAAAAAGTTAATACTACTTTCAATCGGTTTAATTTCCATTAATACAATGGCTAATCAATATTATGTTGCCCCACCAACATCTTCTACGAGGGGGCATGTTCCGGTTATTAGTGATGAACAAATGGAGAAATGTGTTGAAATTTATAACCAATCAAAATGGTTAGGTGATTCACTTCAAAATACTTATGTTGATCAATATTCGAGTGCATCAGTAAATGCTTATAACCAAAAAATAGCTCAACATTCACAAATGATAAATTGGTTTAATCAAAATTGCGCAGGAAAACAATCACGTTCTGCTTGTGAAGCTGCAATGGAACTAAATCGTAAAAATGGGATACCAACACAAAATTGCTATTAGGAGAAATTTATGCGTCGTTTACCTGTTTATTTATTAGTCGATACTTCTGGCTCAATGATGGGCGAGGCTATTGAATCTGTGCGTAATGGTTTACAAATGCTAGTTTCTGCATTGCGTCAAGATCCTTACGCATTAGAAACGGCTTATCTATCTGTGATTACTTTTGATAGCAAAGCCAAACAAGTTACACCACTAACGGAGCTAATGAGCTTTCAGCTTCCAATTATTGAAGCATCAGGCTTAACATCAATGGGCGAAGCGTTAAGTTTACTTACAGATTGTATCAATCGCGAGGTACAAAAAGGATCTGCAGAAATAAAAGGTGACTGGAAACCAGTTGTATTTTTACTTTCAGATGGTGTACCAACTGACGATTTGCAGAAAGGAATTAATGCATTAAAAACAGTGAAAACAGGAACTTTTGTGGCTTGTGCGGCAGGCGCTGGAGCAGATACCAATGTATTAAAACAAATTACAGAAAGTGTAGTGTCATTAGATACCGCAGATGCCAACTCTATTAAAGCCTTCTTTAAATGGGTATCTGCCTCTATTTCTGTATCAAGTCAAAAAGTAGATCTCAACAAAAAAGATGTAAGCGGATTAGGTGAACTTCCTCCACCACCAGCAGAATTAAATATTGTTTTATAATTTAGGTGGTTAGTAGATATGTCTAGAAGACTACTCACTTATATTTGTATTGATACATCAGGCTCGATGAAAGGCGAACCAATTGAAGCAGTGAATGTTGGTTTGCAATCACTGCTTTCCGCCTTACGACAAAATCCTTATGCGTTAGAAAGTGTGTATCTCTCCATTTCAACATTTGATACTCAAATCAAAAATGTGCTGCCATTAACCGCACTTGAAGATGTGGTATTGCCGACCATTAGTTGCCCTGATAGTGGGGCAACCTTTCTTGGCAAAATGTTAGAAGAAATCTCACAAGCGGTTAAAAAAGATCGTATTCTTGCTACATCTGAACAAAAAGGCGATTGGCGACCGATTTTAATTTTACTCACAGACGGAAAACCTTCCGATACATTAGCTTATGAACTCGCCATTCCACAAATTAAAGCCTTAAATTTTGGCAACATTGTCGCTTGTGCAGCAGGTCCAAAAGCGGATCCAAACATCTTAAAAAAATTAACGGATACCGTTGTATCACTCGATACAATGGATGCAAATAGCTTTGCACAGTTCTTCCAATGGGTTTCTGCTTCGGTTGCTCAAACCAGTGTCAGTGTGGGCTCAACAAGCAATGCTCTCCCGCCTCCACCTGATGAAATCACTCTTGTATTTTAGGAGAAATTATGCGTCGTTTACCTGTTTATCTTGTTGTTGATATCTCCGAAAGTATGGCTGGCGAAAATCTTCGTCAAATGCAAGAAGGCATTAGCCGCTTGGTTAATCAACTTCGCCGTGATCCTTACGCGTTAGAATCTGTTTATCTTTCTGTGATCGCATTTGCTGGGGCGGCTGGTACGCTTGCACCATTAACGGAATTAATGAGTTTTTACCCGCCTCGTTTGCCGATTGGTTCTGGAACATCTATTGGTGCAGCACTAAATCATTTAATGGATTCTTTAGAAAAAGATATTGTGCGTAGTACGCCAGAGAAAAAAGGCGATTGGAAACCATTGATTTACATTATGTCAGACGGTTCGCCAACAGATGATCCTGCACAAGCTATTTCTCGCTGGAAACACCATTTTCAAAATAAAGCGAAGCTAATCAATATTGGCATTGGTAAATTTGCCAACCTTGATACATTAAGTGAAATTAGTGATTTAACCTATCAACTAGATGATGAAGATATAGAAAAAGTTTACCGTGCTTTATGTGAATCTGTTGCGGATTCCATTCTAAGTCAAAGTCGCTCGCTGGGTGTGGAATTGCCTATATCACTGAATAAAGAAATTTTAGAAAGCGGTGCGATTTCTTTGATTAAAGAAAAAGAGCAAGTGGTCGCTTTAGATGAAAATTATGCAATCATCGTGGGTAAATGTAGCAAGGTGAAATTGCCTTATTTAATGAAATATGAACGGCTTGAAAACAGTCCGCTTGATAATTCGATTTTTCAATATGTTGGTGTTTACCCAGCTGAAAAAGATTACGCAGATTGGTCTGATCATCGGCCAAATCACAGCCAAATTTCTACTTCACAATTATGGGGTAGTGGCGGTTGTCCCCATTGTGGAGCTGCTTTTGGTTTGTGTATGTGCAACTGTGGGCAAATTTTCTGTGCTAACGGCGAAAAAGAAGTCGTCTGCCCTGGTTGTAATGAAACCTTGTATTTTAATGATGAAGCAGACGGTGCTGATTTTGATATTACGCGTGCAAGGGGCTAGGGATGAATGCAACCGAACAATTAGAAAAAATAAAATCTTGGTTAAATCAGGCTGATGAAAAATATCTTGATGCCTTTGCCAGTCAAAATCAGACATTAATATCCCATATTTGTGAAATATGGCAACGTTTTCAGGAAGCTAAAAATATAACATCATTGGAAAATAATATGTTGACCATTCAACCAACAGAAACAACACCAGTATATAAAAAAGAGCTCATCATTACATTGCCAAATGCAAAACAAGATGAACCTTATTTTTACCAAAAAACCAATGATTTCCCTACAATTCAATCTCTAAAAGTCGAAGAGGACCTTGGATTAGCTTGGAATGTAGAAGCCCAAGCATTAGATGGTGTACCGATAAAGAGCGGTGAATTTTTACTGACTTTTCAACTTACTGACGGTAATACAGCACACTCAACCCTTTTTATCAATCCTAATCCGAAATATTTATGGAAGAACATTCCTTCCGATAAAAATAGCCGTTTTTGGAAACCAGATAGTGCAAGTAGCCAGATTTCCACAGACTTAGGACAATTAATCGCAGCACGTATGCGCGGACGTACTCACGCAATGAAAGGAACGTGCTGCGATGATGATTTTACTATCGGCTATCACGAGAAATCAAAATTTCATTTCATTGCTGTTGCTGACGGTGCAGGAAGTGCAGAATTTTCTCGCCAAGGCTCAAAACTAGCTGTAGAGGCCGCAAAAGATAAATTTTTTGAGTTACTGAATATTGAAGGTAAGGACTACCAAAAACTTTCCCAAAAAAACGAACAAGAACTCGCTTATATTACCAAAGTGATGTTTAAAGAAGCGGTTCAAGCCGCTTATCTTGCCCAAGAAACAGCAGCAAAAGATTATGTTATTGAACAGAAATCTCTTTCTTGCACATTACTGCTTGCGTTTACATTACCTTTAATCGATGGGAAATGGTTCACTGCTTGTTATTGGGTGGGAGATGGTGCAGCTGCAATCTTTGATACCGCTATACAAAAAATCAAATTATTGGGTGAGGTGGACTCAGGACAATATTCAGGTGAAACCCAATTTTTAACCTTAGCTGAAGCCAATGCGGAAAAAATCACCGCACGCATTTATACAGATATTCGTGATTATCCTCCAATCCTGATATTAATGACAGATGGCGTTTCCGATCCTAAATTTCATAGTGATGTACAGCTTAACACCTTTGAGGCTTGGCAAACATTTTGGCAAGAATTACGTGAACCATTACAAAAAGAGCAACCAGAAAAAGCCTTAGAGGAATGGCTAGATTTCTTCTCAAAAGGAGAGCACGATGATCGCACTTTAGCGATATTTATTCCGCAGTCAGAATGGCAGGGAATGACTTATACATCAATGAGCAATGAAATCTTGAAGGAAGAGTCAAGAATAGTGAATGAGATAGTTCTACAAGCGACTGAAAATAATCAAGAATTTGCTAATGAAAAAGTCAGAACTATCAACATTACTCAGAACAATGAAACAAAAACAATCACGCTCCAGAAAGCAAGTGACATACCACTTCAAAAAGGAACTGAATAATGGGTAAAGTTATCACGCTCACTGCAACAAATGGTGAAACTATTCAATTTGTTGATGAAATCAAAGCCCAAGGCGGAATGAAAGATGTGATGTTCTCACCTAATAAAGATTATGTTGTTGCATTCTTCCGTGAACCTGCTGATCTTGCCACGAAAGAGCGGTTAGAAATGATAACAGGAACTTACCGCGAAAAGATCTTTAATCAAGAAGGTGGCGAATATCTTAAAAAATTATTCTGTTGGCCTACCGCTGTAGTGGAATATCAAGGCAAGCTCGGTGTGGTTAGCCCTTTTTATCGTGATTGCTTTTTCTTCCAATATGGCAGCCGTAATAACGATATGTTAGGCATTAAAGGCAAAGATAAAGATGGTAAATGGTTCGCCAGTGCATCTAATCGCAATAAGTTTCTTGACTCGCGAGAGTTAGGTGATTGGATGTTGCATCTGAAAGTCTGCTTGATGCTGGCTCGTGCCGTTCGCCGTATGCATATGGCCGGATTAAGTCATAGTGACTTAGGTTACAAAAACTGCTTAATCGATCCAACAACTGGTCAAGCAAGTTTAATTGATATTGACGGCTTAGTTGTGCCGGGGAAACATCCACCAACAGTGGTGGGAACACCTGATTTTATTGCACCTGAAGTAGTGGCAACTCAACATTTAGACAAAAGTGATCCGAAACGTAAATTACCAAGTCGAACCACCGATCTACACGCATTAGCTGTTTTGATTTATATGTATTTACTTTATCGCCATCCACTTCGGGGAGATAAAGTCTTTGATATGAATGATAGCCAGCGTGATGAAGAATTAGGAATGGGAGAAAAGGCGTTATTCATTGAACACCCAACTGATCATTCTAATCGTATAAAAGTAGGGAATGTTAAACCTAGCGAACAGCCTTGGAAAGACACACAAAAAATGCCTTATACCATTACTGGCCCTTATTTAAGCGAATTATTTAAACGAGCTTTTATTGACGGCTTGCATAATCCTATTGCTCGCCCGACAGCAGATGAATGGGAACAGGCATTAGTCAAAACAGTAGATTTGCTTCAGCCTTGTCAAGGCGCTAATTGTGAACAGAAATGGTATGCTTTTGATAATTCTAAATCGCCTAAATGTCCGTTTTGTGGCACAGCACATCAAGGTAAATTGCCCGTGTTAAATTTATATTCTTCTGCACCAAATGGTAGTTATCGTCCTGATAATCACAGAATTATGGTCTACAGCGGGCAATCACTTTTCAAATGGCATTCAGATAATCGTATTTTCCCGAATGAGAAATTAAAAGTGGAGGATGCAAAACGCATTGGATATTTCGTGTTATATCAAGGAAATTGGTGGCTTGTGAACGAAAATCTGACTGATATGGTAGATGTCAATACTAAACAATCTATTCCTATTGGTGGAAAAGTGAAACTCGAGGAAGGCGCCAAAATTCTTTTGAAAAAAGGCGAAGGCGGACGGCTTATCGTTGTTCAAATGACTGGTGCATAAGATTTATTAACCTAATAATAACTGGAGAATTATAATATGGCAATTTCATTAACCAAAGGTCAAAACGTTTCATTAAGTAAAACCGATCCGAGCTTAAAAAATGTATTGGTTGGTTTAGGGTGGGATGCTCGTTCAACTGATGGGCAAGACTTTGACTTAGACGCAAGTGTATTTATGGCAACAGAAAATAGTAAAGTGCCTTCTGATAGACATTTTATTTTCTATAATCAATTAGTTTCACCTTGTGGTGGTGTAGAGCATACTGGCGATAACCTCACCGGTGATGGAGATGGTGATGATGAAAGCGTGATAGTTCGCTTAGACAAAGTAGAAAGTAATATCAAATCACTTTTTATTACTGTAACTATTCACGATGCAGAAGCTCGTCGTCAAAATTTTGGTCAAGTCAGCAATGCATTCGTACGTATTGTTAATAATGATACTAGTGATGAAATTGTTCGTTTTGATCTTTCTGAAGATTACAGCACCGAAACAGCAATGGTGTTTGGTGAAATTTATCGTCATAACGGTGAATGGAAATTTCGTGCAATTGGTCAAGGATATACAGGGGGATTATATTCACTTTGTCAACAATATGGTGTAAATGTTGGTTAATTGGAGTGAAAAATGGTTTCATTAAATAAAATTACTTTAGAAAAAAAAGGTGATTCGCATAAAATTGATTTATCGAAATCAACTGATCAGCAAATTACTATTAACTTAAATTGGACTCAACAAAAACCCTCTGGTTTCTTCAGTAGCTTATTTGGTTCAAATAAAGAGATTGATTTAGATCTTGGGTGTTACTGGGAGTTACAAGACGGAACAGCTTCACTTATTGACGGTTTGCAATTTTCCAAAGGCCGTGGCGGGTCAAGAGAACGTCTAACACGCCAAGGATGTTATAGCCAAGCACCTTGGGTATGGCATTGTGGAGATGATCGGAATGGCAGCTCAGCCGAAGGTGAAAATATTTTAGTCAACCCAAAAGGTATCAGAGATCTACGTCGTTTGGTTATCTATTGTTTCATTTATGAGGGGGCTGCTAAATGGGCCGAGTCTGATGCCGTAGTAACCGTTAAAGTGCCTAACCAGCCTGAAATCGTTGTTGAAATGGGGAAACAAACTGATCCTCGCACATTCTGTGCGATTGCAAGCATTGACTTTGATGATTCTCAGATGTCAGTTCGTAAAGACATTAACTTCTTTAATGGACATGCAGATTGTAGCCAATATTACGGCTGGGGATTCGAGTTTTCCGCGGGAGCAAAATAAAATACCTTACTTACCAAGCTACATACAATAAAAGGTAATTTTCTTAAATGTAGGATATGCAATATAATCTTATATACATACCTGTTTATTATATAAATTAATAAACAGGTATTTCTTAACTTTATGTATGAAAATTATTCCATATTATTTAATGAGAAAATACTAGTTATTTTATGCTCTATCTTTTTCATGTGGATTACCTTTGACACCAATATGAGAAATTTCCCCATTAGCATCAATCAAATAAGCTTGGCCAAAACCTCTTACAAAACGACCTGTTCCAAATGTAAGTTCAACTAAATCAAAATCAGTAAATTCACGAATCGTTTTAATTCCGCCTACATCATTCATAGTTTCGGCTAATTTATCTAAGACCTTTTCAACAATTGGATCTTCACGAGGAATAAAACGTGCACTTGCTTTGTAACGTAAACGAGTACGTACAATAATCGATTTCGCTTTGCTTTCATCTTCTAAAAACATCACTTCCGCTTGATTCGGATTGCGTTTTAAATTGTCATAATGCTCTGCAATGGCACTGATATAAATATAATATTTTCCACCAAGCGAAATAATTGGCGCATAAGATGCCATCGGTAAGCCATCTTTATCTAAAGTGGCAAGCACACAGCTTTTAAACTCTTGACGAAATTCATCAATTTTAGCTTTTATACGATCGTAATTTGCAACTGGTTTATTTTCTACACAAAGATTGATTATTGCTTGCTTAATTGAACCTTCGTCAGCTTGTTGTGGAAATTCCACGCGTAATGTTTTGCCATCATTATATTTAAAATCTAAACCACCAAAATCTACATTAACTAATGTCACATCCGTGATTTCCTTTTCGCCACCAAATTTTTTACAAAGAGCAGCCATATCATCTTGGTGATGATCATTCATGTGAGTGATAATTCTATTGAAATCCATTTTTGTTCCTTATATTTACGATTAATCTCATTATTCTACGGATTCTCTTCCGTGAGGAATAATGTTGAGCATTATACTCAAGTAAAATATATTTAACATATTTTTCACAAAATAATAACATTTTAAATAAAAAGGCCCTTACGAAATAAGGGCCTAAAAGAACTGAAGTGGTATTAATTATTTACCATCAACACTCACGCCATAGAAAGCATCATAGCCAAATGGGCTTTGTACATAGCCTTTTACGCGTGGACTAAGCGGTGCAAAACCTACAGAGTGCGCAACTGGAATCCAAGGTGCCTGATTATGAATGATAACTTGCGCTTGTTTATAAAGTGCGGTGCGTTCTTCCTTATTTGTTAATCCGATTGCTTTATCTAGTAATTCATCAAACTCTGGATTTTTAAAGCGAGCCATATTGGAATTACCCGCATTAGAACTTGCCAATAATGGAGATAAGAAGTTATCAGGATCACCATTATCACCAGACCAACCAAAGATACCAGCAGTTAACTCACCCGCTTTCGCACGTTTTTGATAATCCGCCCATTCATAGGTAACAGGATTGGTTTTTACACCTACTTTCGCCCAATCCGCCATAATAAGTTCAGCCATACGTTTTGGATTTGGGTTAGATGCACGTACAACAGGTTGAATCCAAAAATCAGTTTCAAAACCATTTGGATAACCTGCTTCTGCTAAAAGTTGTTTTGCTTTTTCTGGATCATACGGATAATCTTGAACTTCATCGTTGTAACTCCAAATTGTTGGAGGAAGTGGATTTTTAGCTGGTGTACCTGCGCCTTGGTAAACCGCTTCAATAATCGCTTTTTTATCCACTGCGTAATTCAACGCTTGACGAACTTTGACATTATCAAACGGTGCTTTTTCGGTATTGAATGCAATATACGCCACGTTCAAACCTTTTTGTTCCAAAAGTTGTACTTTTGGATCTGTTTTCATTTTTGCTAAATCTGCTACATTCGGGAATAAAATTAAATCACAAGAGCCAGCCTGTAATTTTGCATAACGTGTTGTCGCATCTGGCACAATATTGATAACTAAACGATCCAATGGTGTTCTACCCTTCCAATAGTTTTCGTTTGCTACATACTGGGCTGCCTGATCTGTTTTGTAATCAACAAAAACAAATGGTCCCGTCCCCACTGGGCGATTATCAATTGTTTCTGGCTTACCTGCTTTCAGCATTGCATCAGCATATTCTGCGGAATAAATAGAAATAAAATCCATACCAAGACTAGCCAAGAAAGTCGCATCTTTCTTGTTCAAGGTAATACGAATTGTGTTGTCATCTACTTTCTCCACAGATTTTAACAACTCAGGGAATTTCATTGCTTTGAAATATGGATAAGTCCCTTTAGATACATTGTGATATGGATGATTTGGATCTAACTGACGTTGGAATGAAAACACGACATCATCCGCATTAAAATCACGTGTTGGGGTAAATTCTTTTGTTGTATGGAATTTAACACCTTTTCTTAAATGGAATGTATAAGTTAAACCATCATCGCTGATTTCCCAGCTTTCAGCTAAAGCAGGTTCAATATCCGTTGAGCCTTTTTTAAATTCAACTAAGCGGTTATACACTTGTTGTGAACTGGCATTATAAGATGTCCCCTCCATTACAAGTGCAGGGCTAAACCCTAAAGGTGCTTTTGCTGTACAGTAAACGAAAGTATTGTTAGATGCAGATTTGGTTTCAGCTTGTGCGGTCGGTTTATTTGCTGAACCTGATTGATCGCAAGCTGCTAATACAAGTGTTACAGCTGCAAGAGTTAGTGTTGCTTTTAGCTTCATGATAGTTCCTCACTTTGTTGGCAGGGATTTATTCGAGCATTGTCATATAACCAAGATGCTAGATAAATCCTATCTAAAATAAATGTTTAATAAGATATAAGCAAATGTCGCTTTTTTTAAATAAAAAAATTCTATGGATTATAACAAATTAATCTAAGGATTCTTCCGTAAATGATCGCCATCATTTTTATGTAATTTCATAAGCGACCAAACTAAGGCGATTGCAAAAAGTGATGAGGTTAAGAAAGTATAACTAAAAGCCTGTTGTAAACCATCACTTGCGCTAAAGAAATGTCTATAGAGATTTAGAATTATCGATGAAATAGCAATACCAAATCCAATCCCAACTTGCTGCACAATACTTAATACTGTAGAACCTGTGCCTGCCTGTTGTTTTGAAAGATCGCCTACAGTCAACGTATTAATTGAAGTGAAAATTATCGACATGCAAGCGCCATACCACATAAGATTACAAATAATCCAAGTCAGAGAACTTTGTTGATCTAACCAAGCCATTGAAATCACAGAGCCAGCCATCAAAAGTGCGGATGAAATTAGCGTTGTTTTATAGCCCCAACGATTTAAAATTCGTCCAATTAATATTTTCAAAATCACAGAAATTAACGCAATCGGTGCTAATAGCCAGCCTGACATTTCAGCACTGTAACCGAAAGATAATTGGAACATCAAAGGCAATAAAAAGGGAACGCCAGATGCAGATAATCGGATAAACATATTGGCAATGATGCCTAATCTGAATGTACGAGTGCGGAAAAGAGATAAAGGTAAAATGGCATCTTCATTGTTTTTGGCATAGCTACAATACGCCACGAGTAACAGAACACCAACAACTAATACGCTATAGGTTGCAATTGCACTATGCTGGCTTTCACCGAGTAAATCCAAACCAAGCGTGATGCCAACTAACCCCAATGCAAACAGTAAAAAACCTGTCCAATCTAGTTTCTCAGCTTCTCCTTTGATGTTACTCATCACGCTGCCCGATGCCAAAATCCCTAGTGCACCAATTGGAATATTAATTAAAAAAATCCAGTGCCAGCTGGCGTGAATGACTAACCATCCACCTAAAATAGGCCCTAGAATGGGTCCGATCAAACCTGCAGTTGCCATTAAATTCCAAGCATTAACTAATTGTTGTTTCGGGACAGCTTGAATAATAGCTAAACGCGCCACTGGCATCATAAAGGCACCACCTATCCCCTGAATCACTCTGGCTAAGATTAAACTTTCTAAATTAGGAGCTGCAGCACAAGCAATAGAACCAAAAATAAACGTCAACACTGCAGCGCGAAAAACGGTCAATGTCCCAAATTTTGCAGCTGCCCAAGCGGTAAGAGGAATAAATAATGCAACGGCTAAAGAATAAGCAATAATCGCCATTTGCATTTCAAAAGCGGGTTTATGTAAATCGGAAGATATCGCGGGTAAAGCTGTATTTAGAATGGTCGCATCGAGGCTTTGCATAAAAAGCGCCATTGCTGCTACCCAAGCTAAACCGCGATAGGCATTGGATTCAGTCATCGTGCTCCGTGAAAATGGTGCAACCAATTTTCAATAAAATCGGCAATTTGCGGAATGCGGTTAATATCCAACAAAGTGCGGTCAATTTCAAGGGGATAATTCGTTGCAACTGCGAGCACATATTCGTCAATTTCGGGTAAAGGTTTTGTCATTTCTTGACGATGGAGCAAAATCTTTGGAATTGGCTCTTGTTTAAACCCCTCTACCAACACTAAATCAGTTAAAGTGCGGTCAAATTGTTGTGCTAAATAATCCAATGAAACAGGTTTTGGCGTTTCCGTCATGATCGCCCAGCGTTCATCATTCGCTAAAATGACTTGAGAAGAACCCGCCTCTTTCATACGCCAACTATCTTTTCCTTCCTTATCAACTTGCATATTGTGATGGCTATGTTTAATCACTGAAACGCGAATGTGACGAGCGATAAGTTCTGGGATAAGTTTTTCTAATAATGTTGTTTTACCACTACCGCTATAACCGGTAATTCCAAGTAAAGGAATCTGATTGTTCATAAAAATAACCTTAAAAATCACCGCACTTTAGATACGGAAAACCCCGAAAGATCGGGGTTAATAAATTAAGAATGTTTTGCTACATAATTGGCAAAAATAAGTCCGCCAATAGCAAGAAGAGCAACAATGCCAAGCCCTATAGTAAGCCACATATTATTTTCCCTCCATTAATTGACGAAATTTACGCCCCATCACAAGGCAAGCATAAGCAATAATGAGCAAAAAACTAATATTTAATCCTTTTAAGAAAAGCGGTTGCTCGCCATAAAGTATAACAGGCATTGCTAGAATAGCAACTTTTGCCACATCATCACTAAGTTTTGACCAAGCCTATAAAGAGCTTTTCTCAATGGGTAATTTAAATAAATTCAGCATAGTTTCTCCGATGAATAAAAGAGAAATTTTGCTGAAATAGAAAGGGAATTTCTCAACTAGCTTTATAGTTTGCGATCTAGATCGCAGAAATAATAAAAAGCGAATAAAAAACTTAAGACAATACGCGCAATAAAACAGGCTGAAACTCTGTTTGCTGCCCTAATTTTCTGCTATAAGATTTTACAAAAATGAAAGAAAGTGCGGTTAATTCAAAGATTAAAATTGCACGCAGGATTTCATTATCGCTAATGTAATCAGACAACATCGTCGCAATCAATAAGGTCAAAAGTGGTACAACATACATCAATAATGCCGATAACAACATCGACTTTTCTTCTAATCCAATTTCAACAATTTGACCTTCGCGTAATGGCATTAATATTTTCACATTAAAAATATGCTCGCCACGTTTACCGTTTAATTCTGAAAGGCTTGATGTTCCACAACTGTTTTTAGCTGCGCATTGGCCACAAGCACTTTGGGATTGGCATTTCACTTTGGCAATGCCATTTTCATAACTGATGACAACCGCACTTTCTCTTAGCATTATTTTTCTTCTCCAAAAGCGGGCGTAGCCGCTTGTCCCATATAAATATCAAAGCGATGATTTTTCGTTTCACGGCTAAAGTGCGGTTGTTTTCCACCAAGAAATTCCGCATAGTCAGGACGCTTCACAACCACACGTTTTTTAGCTAATTGTAGTGCAGGTAAAAGCAATTCATCGGCATCTAAATCTGCTCCAACTAAATGCTGGAAGACGCGCATTTCTTTTTTTACTAGTGCAGATTTTTGTTTATGCGGATACATTGGATCGAGATAAACCACATCGGCATAATCGCTATTAGGATCAAGTTCATTAATATGGTGAACATTCAGCAAGCGCAAATTTTGTTGCAACATCTCGCCGATTTCCTCATCTTGATAAGCATGATTTAAACCATCTTGCAGAAGTAAAAAAACAACAGGATGGCGTTCAACTAAACGAACTTGGCAGCCAATCGAGGCTAGCACAAAGGCATCACGCCCTAGACCTGCTGTTGCATCAATAACCGTTGGCAATTCCGAACCTTTAATCCCAACTGCTTTCGCTACAGCTTCACCGCGACCACCACCGAATTTACGACGATGAGCCATTGTACCACCAACAAAATCAACATAAACCGCCCCGAGTTTAGGTTCATCTAATTTGCGCAATTCTAAACGGTCATCGGTTTGAACAAGCGCAAGTGGGCTTTGTTCATTATGAATAATATGATGTTCAGCACAAAGTGCGGTCAATTCTGCTAATGTTTTTTCTGGAGATTCAGAAATTAGTTGAATACCTACTTGCGAATGAGCCATACGCCGCTTTCCATGTGGTCAGTGTAAGGGAATTGGTCAAATAACGCAGCTTTTTCAATGCGGTGCGTTTTTGAAAGTTCAACAAGGTTATCGCACAGCGTATGTGGATTACAGGAAATATACAAAATGCGATCGTAATTTTGTACAAGTTTCACTGTATCAGGATCAAGCCCTGCGCGAGGTGGATCGACAAAAATGGTATTACATTCATAAGATTTTAAATCAATCCCTTTCAAGCGATTAAAGGCTCGAACCCCATTCATAGCCTGCGTAAATTCTTCTGCCGACATACGGATAATTTGTAAATTATCTACTTTATTTTCAGTGATATTAAACTGTGCGGCGGCTACGGAAGGTTTGGCGATTTCTGTTGCCAATACCTTACGGAAATTTTGTGCAAGTGCGATAGAAAAATTACCGTTTCCGCAGTAAAGTTCTAATAAATCACCTTCGCTATTTTGGGTACAATCAATTGCCCATTCAAGCATTTTGCAGTTTACTGTTGCGTTTGGCTGCGTAAAACTATTCTCGACTTGGCGATAAACATAATTTCTGCCATTCACAGGTAAAACTTCGTCCACATAATCTTGCTCAAAACAGACTTTTTGTTTACTTGCACGCCCGATTATTTGCACATCAAAATCTTGCTTTTCGAGTAAATCTTTTAGATTTTTAGCCGCACTTTCCCATTCTTCAGTGAGTGTTTTATGATAAAGCAAGCTCACAATAATCTTATTACTCAAGGTGCTAAGGTAATCAATTTGGAATAATTTTTTGTGTAGCACTTCTTGTTGTTTTAACAAAGGTAATAAGGTTTGCATCATACGATTAATTAGCATGCTGGCGATTGGAAATTCATCCACGCGATAACGCTGCAACGTCGCTTGATCAAACATAATATGATAAAAATCATCTTGCTCGTGCCAAATACGAAACTCCGCACGCATACGATAATGACTTGTTGGAGAGTCAAAAACTTGAATATCCGGCGCATTGAAAGGGCGCAAAAGTGCAGTTAATTTTTCAAGTTTTTTTTGTAGCAGTTCGTTGTATTGAGAAATCGGTAATTGCATAGAAATTAGTATTTATAGGGTGTATGAAGACGAATCGTTCATACAAAGATAGGAGAATAAAGTTATCAGCTGTGAATTACGCGAGATTTCACAAGCTATTCAAAAACAAAAGGCAGACTTCCGCCTGCCTTATTTAACGTATCTTATTCACCGGAATAATCTTCACCGCCAGAGGCAGCTTCACTCACATCACCAGATAAGGTGTAAACACGTTTTTTAGTGTTAATACGAGTACGATATTTATTCCAAGTTTTTTCAAAGAAAGTCTCTGCTGCGCGCTCACCACGGCAAAAAGCGACGAAATCTTTTTCTTCTTTAGTCGCTGGCTCACGTTCCCCTAAGTCTAGTGCTTTGAACGCTTGGCCATATTGCTCAAGCACCTGTGATTCTTTGATTGTGTAATCACCGTGACGGGAAAAACCACGTGGGTAGTTTTTGTCGTCAAAGAAACGACGCGTTACGCTAAAACTTGCAGCCATAATATTCTCTCTTCTTTCATTAATATTTACAAAATAGGGCAGGCATTAAACCAATTTTTCGTTATTTTTGCAATAAACCTTTTACGGTTTGCACATAATCTTTCACGAAATCATCGTAATTTAACCCTTCAGGGTTTACACGGAATTTACCATTTACATAAAAATCAGGTACGCCACGTACTTTAAATTGTTCTGCGGCGTTTACTTGTTTATTGACTAAACCATTCACTGCAAAACTATTAATGCCACCATCAAATTGCTCGGCAGTTATACCATTCGATAAGAAAATAGCTCGAATATCATCCATTGATTTCAAAGCATCCTTTTGGGCCGCTTCAAATAATGGTGCCTTTACTTTACTTTCTGCCCCCAATGCCATTGCTAACGCCCAAGCACGCGTTAAGTTTTCAGACTGGCGACCTAAGAAATTCACATGATATTGTTTAAATTTCACGTCTTTTGGTAAAGCATCTGCGACTTGTTGTGGAATTTTGTATTCCATTTCAAAGGCGTAACAATGCGGACAGTAGAATGAGAAAAACTCAATCACTTCTTTTTGCTGTGAAGCCTGTTGACTCACTTGAACATATTGTTTGCCTTCTTGTAAATCTGCGGCAAAACTATTTACAGACATAAGCGTGCTGATACCTAAACCTAACGCAAGTAATACTTTTTTCATTTACTTTCCTTCTTATTTAATGATACCGCGAGCACGGAGCAATGCGGTTTTAAAATCTTCTTCGTAATCTTTTTTGAGACCAGGAATTGGCTCATGTTTATCGGTACCATCCATTTTTAACTGATAAATAATCACTTCATCAGTTAATTCATTTAATGGCTTTTGGAAACCTGATTCATTGGCAATTTTTTGCAAAATTTCCATTAAGCTCAAATCCGGGTCTTTAGACCAATAAGGCTGTAAAAGTTCCAAAACTTCATTTAAACGCTTACATTTCATTGCTATTTCCTTTTTAATCGTAAAAAATAGGCAAATGATACTTGAAATAACGATAGATTAAAATATGACAATCACAATAAGCGCGGTAATTTTGGCTGGTGGCAAAGCACGCAGAATGGACGGGCAAGATAAAGGATTACAGATTTTAGGTAAACAATCTTTAATTCAACATGTTATTCATCGCTTGCAACCACAAATTCATCAGATTTCAATTAACGCTAACCGAAATCAAACAGAATATGCAAAATTTGGCTTTCCTGTTTTCTCCGATGAACTGCCCGATTTTCAAGGGCCATTAAGTGGCATGCTAACAGCCCTAGAAAAAACAAAAAGCGACTTCATCCTTTTTACACCTTGTGATACACCTTTTTTCCCAACTAATCTTTTAGATAAACTCAAAAGTGCGGTTGAAAATCACCGCACTTTAATTGCGTATGCTTGCGATGAGGAACGTGAACATCCCGTTTTTTGTTTGATGTCCGTTCAGCTAAAGGAAAAATTGCGACACTATCTAGCATCGGGTGAACGACGCCTTTTACAGTTTATGAAAGAAAATGGCGGGATTTCAGTAAAGTTTACGCAAGAAGAAGGCAACTTCGAGAATTTTAATACGATGGATGATTTAAAGAAAACAGTCATCTAACCGAACACTAACAAAAGTGCGGTTTATTTTTATTATTTACGAGCACCAAATATCGCAATCAATTCTTTCACTTTTACGCGTTTTTCTGAATTCTGACTAATAGAACGTTGGACTTTTACCCGTTTAAATTTTGCACCGTTATAAATTTCACGCGTAAATTTAGTATCGTGATTAGAGATCAATATCGGAATTTGTTTTTCTTTTTGTATAGATTTCGCTAAATCAGCCAAAGCACGTTGCTGCATCAGACCAAACTCATTGCCCGCATAACCAGTAAAATTAGTATCCTGTTGTAGCGGAGCATAAGGCGGATCGCAATAAATCACCGAATTCTTATCGGCAAATTCAAAAGTTTTTTGAAAATCACAACATAAAAACACCGCACTTTGCGCTTTATGAGCGAAATAACGTAATTCATCTTCTGGAAAATAATGAGTTTTATAAGCCCCAAAAGGCACATTAAATTCATTCTTGCTGTTGTAGCGGCATAATCCGTTAAAACCAAAACGGTTCAAATACAAAAAAATAATCGAACGTTCGAAAGGATCCGTAGAAGCATTGAATTGACGACGTTTGGTATAGTAATAATCAGGTGTATTGGCATCATCAGCAAAGAAAATCGGCTTGCAAGCTTCGATATAACCCTCTACATTTTCTTTAACAATATTGAATAGATTGATTAAATCAGGGTTGATATCTGCCAAAATATAGCGTTCAAAATTAGAATTAAGAAATACTGCTCCAGCCCCCACAAATGGCTCAATTAAGCAGTTTTTTTTGTTTGGAAAGGCTTTATTTATATCGTCCGTTAAACGAAACTTCCCCCCCGCCCATTTTAAAAATGGACGGTGTTTTAACTTAGGTTTTAAAGATTGTTTTTTCGGACGTAACATCTTAATCCGTTTGAGTACAACGACGAATTGCATTTAACACGAGGGTATGATCGGTATCATTCGCTACATAAGCTTGGCCTAGAGATTTGAGTAGCACCAGACGCAATTTACCCGCTAGAACTTTTTTATCACGCATCATATGCGGTAAATAGTCCTCCGGCTGCATCGTATCCGGTGATACGGTGGGCAAATTGGCACGAGCAAGTAATTTTTCAAGGCGAGACACATCTGCAATAGAAATATCTCCAAGTTCCTCCGAAAGCGCCGCTGCCATCATCATTCCTGTCGAAACAGCTTCACCATGAAGCCAGTTTCCATAACCTAAGTGAGTTTCAATGGCATGACCAAAAGTGTGCCCAAGATTGAGCAATGCACGATCGCCCTTTTCTGTTTCATCTCTCGCAACCACATCCGCTTTAATTTGGCAACAACGAGAAATACAATGTTGAAGCGCCTCAGGATGCAAAGCGACAAGTTCATCAATATGTTGTTCTAGCCATTCAAAAAATTCGTAATCTAAAATGGCGCCATATTTGATAACTTCGGCAAGACCCGCGTTTACTTCACGTTTAGGAAGCGTATTAAGCGTGAGCGTATCAATAATAACCATTGATGGCTGATAGAATGCACCAATCATATTTTTGCCTAATTCATGATTAACCGCCGTTTTACCGCCCACTGAAGAATCCACTTGTGAAAGCAATGTGGTTGGAATTTGAATTAAACGCACACCGCGCTGATAACTTGCCGCAGCAAATCCCGCAACATCGCCAATTACACCGCCGCCCAATGCAATAATCGTGGTATCTCGTCCATGATTACCTTGTAAAAGTGCGGTGAAAATTAAGTTTAAAGATTCAAGCGTTTTGTATTTTTCGCCATCTGACAATAAAACATGATCGACCACGCAACCACGTTTTTCTAACGCATAGATGACTGTATCAAGATAAAACTGTGCAACCGTGGGATTCGTTACAATCATCACGCGATCCCCACGTTTAATCGGGTAACTACGTTCATCTTGTAACAATCCGCTACCAATTAAAATAGGATAGCGACGCTCTTGCAATTCCACGTTGACGCACAGCATAATTTATCCTTAGGTGTGTTTAAAGTGCACCATTCAATCCATTCATATTATCAATTAAATCAACAATTTGATTTACCATTACTTTGGCATTTTGCTCATCGGTTGGCAAAGTGATGTCCGCAATTTCTTCATAAAGCGGATTGCGAATTTTTGCTAAATCTTCCAATACTTGACGAGGATTATCTGCATCTTGGAGCAATGGACGTTTTTTATCACGTTGAGTACGTTGGAATTGTTTTTCCACCGTTGTTTCCAAATAAATCACAATACCGCGTGCAGATAAATAATTACGGCTTTCTTTAGAAAGCACTGCGCCACCACCAGTTGAAAGCACAATACCTTGCATTTGTGTGAGTTCGTTAATAATGCGTTCTTCACGCTTACGGAAGCCTTCTTCCCCTTCCAAATCAAAAATCCAGCTAATGTCTGCTCCCGTACGCTCTTCAATCACGGCATCGGAATCAATAAAATCCATATTAAGCTGTTGTGCTAATTGACGACCGATAGTGCTTTTACCTGCACCCATTGGCCCCACTAAAAAAATATTACGTTTTTCCGCCATTGTTCTTTTCTAATTAAATTAAAGGTGAAATAAAAATTTGATCTTTCTAACAAAAATACACAGTCTAAAACAAATTTGACTACTTGAAAGATCTCCCCAAAAATGGCCTAGATTATCGCAATAAACCACCCTATTTTTCAACCTTTCTAGGGAATTTATTTTCCACGAGAAACCATTCAGGTGTGGAATAATCACGATTCTCAATCATCTACGGCATCTTAAAGCAGCAAACTCATAACAAAAATAGCGCGTTAAATACGCGCTATTTTTAGTCTATTTTTCAATTTTATTTTTTAGGTAAGGCATCAGTTGAAGCATTAAATTTCACATTTGATGAAGTATAAGCCTCAAAGTGCGGATGTTTTTTCATAAATTTAATGAAACTTTCCGCATCAGGCAAGTATGTATCAACGCCTTCATATTTAGGATCGTTAAATAATTTACCAAAAGTTTTGTACCCATCTTTACCGCTAGCTACATAAGCATTGGTACCAACGAGATAACGTTTATTATCATCAATCGGTTCCCATTGCTGGGTTTGTTTATTCAATACTTCCACGCTCACTAAGCGTTTACCTTCTGCATTTGGTGTTTCATTCGCTTCGTAACGAATGCCTGCTCCATAAGGGAATGCCCCAGTAGAACCATCAACTAAAGCAAATTGCATCGCATCTTCAAGTACTTGTTTCACTAACGAACCTTCCATTTTATAGGTATATAACGTATTGCCGAAAGGTAAGAAAGTATAAGCATCATTAAAGGTTACATTGCCTGGTAAAATATCCGCACGAACACCGCCTGCATTTTGAATAGTTAAATCTACTGTTTTGAGTTCGTTATACATCGTTTCTGCAATAAAGCGTGTCGCGATAGAACCTTCTGGATTAGAGCCCGCTTTATTTGGGATGCGGTTTGCTGAACCACCCGGCATTGCAGAGCCAGTGATGACGCCAACAATTTCTTGTGCTAAACGATCTTTTTCACTTTTATATTTTGAAATAAGCATGTCTGTTTTTGCATCATGATCATCAAGTGAAATACTCTTCATTGATTTTAAAGTATCAAGCGCTTTTTTACGTTCATCACCTGTTAGTTCGGTCCATTTACCTTCCGCATTTTTCACTTGAAGTTTATGAGAACTCATTAACACATGAGGAATTTTACGAGTAATAGACGCAATACCTTCAGGACTGAATTTCACGCCTAAGTCACCCACCACAGCAGAATAAGCCCAGCCTTCCATTACAAATACCGGTTCGCCATTCGGATTTTTAAATTCAAGTGGATATTCATAGATTACTGGCAATTTTAAACCACGTAATTCATCATTTCCGTATAAATAATGTGAATCGCCAGTAACGATCACATCAATATCATTCACTTTTTGAGCAATTTCGATATTTTTTTCACTACCTGCGTGTGAAAGTAAGATGATTTTATTAATACCTTGTTGTTTTAGCGCATTTGCCATAATTTGTGCGGTAGCAATTTCATCATAGAACTTCACATCCTTACCTGGTGAAGATGAATTAACCGTTTTATTCACGGTATCTAAACCGATAATAGCAATTTTTTCTCCATCCACAGTGAAAATATCGTAAGGTTTCCATTTGTTATATAAAATTGAATTTTTATCAGGAATAACATTGGCTGAAAGTACTGGAATTTTTAATGGCTCGAGTAGTTTTAATAAACCTTCATTACCCGCATCAAATTCATGGTTACCCAAAGTAAAATAATGGAAATTACCAGCATTCATAACAGCCGCATCAGCGGAACCGCCAAAAAGGGTGAAATACAGTGTACCGGTAATCGCATCACCAGCATGTAGCACTAATGGATTTTTATACTTTTTACGCAACTCATAAAGTTTTCCATTCACAGCAGAAAAACCACCAATATCAACCTTTGTTTGTTGACCATTTAAATTAATTCTCGCTTCGTGCGGTTCCAAATAAGAATGGTGGTCGTTAATATGTAAGATACTTAACTCCACAGCTTTATGTGCTTGCGGCGCTTCTTTAGCAAAGGTTGCGCCAGAGCAAAGCATTGCTAACGCACTAACTGCAAAGGTAACTGATTTTTTAGATAAAAACATAATGGCTCCTTGTGAGTAAACAGATTAATTTAAGCCTTCAAGCATTGCTTGGAAAGTCTTATAACGAATAGCATAGTTATTGTGTTGAAGATTTTCACGTGCTTGATCTAAATACGAAAAATCATCAACTTCGACCCCTTTAAATTGGCGAGCAAACATCATATTAGCTAGAGCAAGGCGGGGCTTAATTTCAGAAGATGGGGTTATCAAACTCACTCGATTCTCGGTAATAGAAAAAGTTGTTTGATTAGGAAAATCTTGACGTATCTGTTCAATAATTTTTTGAAATATGCCTTTAGCATCCAAAGACAATAATATGATTTGATCTGGTTTTGCCCCTCGTTCTATTAAAGCCTGAACAAATTGCTCCGAATTATCTGTTTGACGAATATAAATTTTTGCCTGCTCATTCGCTAAAAAAGACACCAATAAGTTTTTCTTCATTTCCTGAATTAAATTAGCATCGCCAGTATTTATCGGCTCAAAGTATAAATAATCGAGAAATTTAGGAGTGAGATTTTTATCTGTTTTAAAAATACGAGTGAGGATTTTTTCGCTTATTTGGATCTGATTATCTAGGAATTGAGGAGGTAAAGAAAAAAGTGCGGTGAGTTTTTTCTGTAAAATCGAAACTTGTTGCTTTTCTTGTTTGGCTAAAGCGATTGAAAATTGTTGCTTTAAAGCCTCAGCGGACTCAGTAGATACTGATTGGTGAGAAGACGAAGGAGGACTCGCTATCACAGATTGTTGAATGCCAATACATGACGCTAATCCAAGTAACACAGAATGAAAACCGATTTTCATAATAAACCTCATTTAACTGATATTTTATCAATGTAAAATACCGCTTAACGCGTAAACTTGACCTAAAACTGCTTGAGAGTTTCTCAGATTATACGTAAAACAAAATTGCATGTGAATGATAATATTTAGCTTTTCAAGGGGGATGTAACGTACTTATTAGAATGCTCATCCAAAACTTGCAATTTTGCTCAAAAAGTATAAAATTCGCAGGCTTTTTGTCTATATATACAGAGAAAAAAGTAAGCTATATTCTTAAATCGCTTTCGAATTTGGGAATATTCTTTTAGTAATTAAACATTTAGAGGAAGGTTATGGTAACCATTCGTTTATCTCGTGGCGGAGCTAAAAAACGCCCATTTTATCAAATCGTAGTAGCTGACAGCCGTTCACCACGTGATGGTCGTTTCATTGAGCGTGTAGGTTTCTTCAACCCAATCGCACAAGGTAACGCAGAACGTGTTCGTATCGACCTAGACCGTGTTAACCACTGGGTTGCTCAAGGTGCGTCACTTTCAGATCGTGTTGCAACTTTGGTAAAAGAAGCTCAAAAAGCATAATCTCGCTTTTTGATTTAGTTCTTAAACTAAGATAGGTGAAAAATATGGAACAACAACGTATTGAAGTTGTGGGCAAATTAGGCTCAACCTACGGTATTCGTGGGTGGTTACGTATTTATTCATCAACAGAACAAGCTGAAAGCATTTTTGATTATCAACCTTGGTTTTTAAAAATCAAAGGTGAGTGGCAGCCAACTGAATTAGAAAACTGGCGTCATCATAATCACGAAATCATCGTTAAATTAAAAGGCGTTGATGATCGTGAAGCCGCACAAATTTTAGCAAATGTTGAAATCGGTGTGGATTTATCTGTTTTCCCAGAACTAGAAGAAGGCGATTATTACTGGCACGATTTAATTGGTTGCTCAGTCGTAAACCTAGAAGGTTATACAATGGGAACGGTGACAGAGATGATGGAAACAGGTTCTAATGATGTATTAGTGGTGAAAGCCAATACGAAAGATGCTTTTGGAAAACAAGAGCGGTTAATTCCGTTTTTGTATGAACAAGTAGTTAAAAGAGTCGATCTCACCACGAAAACTATTGAAGTGGATTGGGACGCTGGTTTCTAATCTCAAGTATGCACAAACGTAATGTAGTAGGCTTTTTATGTGGATAGGGGTGATTTCATTATTCCCCGAAATGTTTAAAGCAATTACGGAATTTGGGGTTACAGGTAGAGCCGTAAAACATAATCTTCTGCAAGTAGAATGTTGGAATCCAAGAGATTTTACATTCGACAAGCATAAAACCGTAGATGACCGCCCTTATGGTGGTGGCCCGGGAATGCTGATGATGGTACAACCTTTACGGGATGCGATTCATACTGCAAAAGCAGCGGCAGGAGAAGGCGCAAAGGTGATTTACCTTTCGCCACAAGGACGTAAACTCGATCAAGGCGGCGTAACCGATCTTGCTCAAAATCAGAAATTGATTTTAGTATGCGGACGTTACGAAGGTATTGATGAACGATTGATTCAAACTGAAATTGATGAAGAATGGTCAATCGGCGATTACGTTCTAACTGGTGGGGAATTGCCAGCAATGACATTAATTGATGCTGTTGCGCGTTTTATTCCTGGTGTATTAGGCAAACAAGCCTCCGCAGAAGAAGATTCTTTTGCAGATGGTTTATTAGATTGCCCGCATTACACCAGACCAGAAGTGTTAGAAGGATTAACTGTACCACCCGTGCTGATGTCGGGACATCACGAAGAAATTCGTAAATGGCGATTAAAACAATCGCTACAAAGAACCTGGCTCCGACGCCCTGAGCTCTTAGAAGGCCTAGCTCTGACTGACGAACAACGTAAACTGTTAAAAGAGGCGAAAGCCGAGCATAACAGTTAGTTTCAGTTACATCTAGGATCAATAAAGGATCAAACAATGTCTAACATTATCAAACAACTTGAACAAGAACAATTAAAACAAAACGTACCTAGCTTCCGCCCAGGTGATACTTTAGAAGTTAAAGTATGGGTAGTTGAAGGTAGCAAACGTCGTTTGCAAGCATTCGAAGGCGTGGTTATTGCAATTCGTAACCGTGGCTTGCACTCAGCATTTACTTTACGTAAAGTATCTAACGGCGTAGGCGTTGAGCGTGTATTCCAAACTCACTCTCCAGCTGTAGATTCTATCGCTGTTAAACGTAAAGGTGCGGTACGTAAAGCTAAACTTTACTACTTACGTGAACGTTCAGGTAAATCAGCTCGTATTAAAGAGCGTTTGGGCGAATAATTTCGCAAAGAAAAAGGCTTGGGATTCCAAGCCTTTTTTGTGTTCATCATATTAATCAGCACTATAATACAATTTTCCGATTTCAATTTTTTGACGACCAGTCTCTTCTCGCCATTTATTACTATCACGTAAAGAATACACACAGCCGCAATATTCCTGTTGATAAAACCGCTCACGCTTACTAATCTCAATCATGCGTTGCGAGCCACCTTCTTTTCGCCAGTTATAATCCCAATAAATAACATCATCATATTTTTCCGCAGCGCGATGCCCACAACCATTGATTTGATTCATATCCTTCCAGCGAGAAATGCCCAGGCAACTAGTAAATACAGGGAAGCCATGTTCATGAGCATATTCAGCAGCTTTTTCAAAACGCATATCAAAACACATAGTGCAACGAACTCCCCTCTCAGGCTCCCATTCCATTCCTTTAGCACGATCAAACCAATTTTGACGATCGTAATCTGCATCAATAAATGGAATGCCAAATTTTTGGGCAAAACGAATATTTTCTTCTTTACGAATTAAATATTCTTTGAGTGGATGAATGTTCGGATTGTAAAAATAAATCGTAAATTCAATGCCAGATGCAAGGATTGCTTCCATCACTTCACCCGAGCAAGGCGCACAGCATGAATGTAAAAGGAGTTTATTATGTCCATCTGGCAACTCAAGTTTTTCACGAATAAAAGGTGCATTAGGATCTTTGCGTACCTTTTGTTTACGAGTTTTGCCTTGAAAGTTAACCGCACTTTGCTCGGGTTTAGATTGAAGTTCTGTATTCATAAAGTTTAATTAAAATTAATTGATATCAAGTATATAAGCTAAATTAATGGCTAATAATTTCTATCCACAGACAAATAAGCCAAAGAAATCAATGCCTTCTTATAATCACTGTCTGGCAACATTGCAATTGCATCTACTGCTTTTTGAGCCTCTTCTTTCGCACGATTCATTGCATAATCTAAAGACTTATGCTCATCCATAATAGCTAATACTTCATCAATAGCTTCACGTTTACCGCCTTGCTCTATCGCTTCGCGAATTAAAGCTGCCTGTTGAGCATTACCATGACGCATAGCGTGTAGCAGAGGAAGAGTTGGTTTTCCTTCAGCTAAATCATCGCCTACATTTTTACCTAGAGCTTGTGCGTTTGCACTATAATCCAATACATCATCCACGAGCTGAAATGCAGTTCCAAGATAACGCCCATAATCTTGTAAAGCCTTTTCTTGAGCTTCTGTTCCGCCCGCAACAATTGCCGCAGCCTGACCAGCCACTTCAAACAAACGCGCAGTTTTGCTATAAATGACACGCATATAATTAGCTTCGCTCGTTTCGGGATCATTAACATTCATTAACTGCTGAACTTCGCCTTCTGCTAAAACGTTAGTCGCATCGGCCATAATTCCCAAAATCTTCAATGACTCTAATTGTGCAACTAATTGAAATGCACGCGTATAAATAAAGTCTCCTACCAGCACACTTGCAGCATTCCCAAATTCTGAATTCGCCGTAGCTCGCCCACGACGCATATCGGACTCATCCACCACATCATCATGTAGTAAAGAGGCAGTATGAATAAATTCAACAAAAGTAGCACAAGTAATTGAATTAGAGCCTTCAAACCCTAAAGATCGAGCTGCGAGAACTGCGATCAATGGACGGATCCGCTTACCACCACCTTGAACAATATAAAAACCTAACTGCCCTATTAATGGAACATCTGAATTAAGCTGAGCAAGAATATTTTGATTCACTTTTTGCATGTCGGGATCTGCAAGTTTCTGGATCTCGTCTATGCTCATAAGATCTTGTTTCTTCATTTTTTCATCAATTATTAGTCAAAAGTGCGGTGCATTTTACCCGAATTTTCAGACTTTCTGAAATCAATCCGCAAATGAAGGGAATTTTTTTATTTTATTGTAAATAAATTCTTGCCATAAGTAGGATTTTTCCGTAGAATTTGCGACCTATTTATATGAATTTTTAAGTGTGGACTGCTAAAGAGCAGGGAAACACAATTAAGCGGAGTATTTATGTACGCAGTTTTCCAAAGTGGCGGTAAACAACACCGTGTGAGCGAAGGTCAAGTTGTTCGTTTAGAAAAACTTGAACTTGCAACTGGCGCAACAGTTGAGTTCGATTCTGTGTTGATGGTCGTTAATGGTGAAGATGTTAAAATCGGTGCACCAGTAGTTGCTGGCGCAAAAGTAGTGGCTGAAGTCGTTGCACAAGGTCGTGGCGAGAAAGTTAAAATCGTTAAATTCCGTCGTCGCAAACACAGCCGTAAACAACAAGGTCATCGTCAGTGGTTCACAGAAGTGAAAATCACTGGGATTCAAGCATAATTTCAGAGGAGATCAAGTAGATGGCAACTAAAAAAGCTGGTGGTTCAACTCGTAACGGTCGCGATTCTGAAGCTAAACGCCTTGGTGTTAAACGTTTCGGTGGCGAATCTGTATTAGCAGGTAGCATCATTGTTCGTCAACGTGGTACTAAATTCCACGCAGGTAACAACGTAGGTATGGGGAAAGACCACACCTTATTCGCAACTGCAGATGGTAAAGTTAAATTTGAAGTAAAAGGCGAGAAAAGCCGTAAATACGTAAGTATTGTTACTGAATAATTTAAAATCTATTCGATTGAAACGCCCTACAATTTTGTGGGGCGTTTTGTCTTTTTTAATTTCACATAAGCGAGCAAGCAATGAAACAACAACCTATATTAGGCTTTACCTTTGCGCTTATTACCGCTATGGCTTGGGGATCCTTACCTATCGCCCTAAAACAAGCTTTGTCTGTAATGAACGCACAAACTATCGTATGGTATCGTTTTATTGTAGCCGCAATCTCATTATTAGCTCTACTTGCTTATAAAAAGAAATTACCTGAACCAATGAAAGTCGGTCAATATGCTTGGCTTGCTCTTATTGGGGTAATTGGCCTTACCGGCAATTTTCTATTATTTAGTAGTTCGCTGAATTATATTGAACCTTCAGTTGCACAAATTTTTATTCATTTATCCTCTTTTGGAATGCTCATCTGTGGTGTACTGATCTTCAAAGAAAAATTGGGGTTGCACCAAAAGATTGGACTTTTCTTATTGTTAATTGGTTTAGGCTTATTCTTTAATGATCGTTTTGATGTATTTGCTGGACTAAATCAGTATTCAACAGGTGTCATCTTAAGCGTAGCAGGATCCCTTATTTGGGTCGCTTATGGAATGGCGCAAAAATTAATGTTGCGTAAATTTAATTCACAACAAATCTTGCTAATGATGTATTTAGGTTGTGCCATAGCCTTTATGCCGATGGCTGAATTCTCGCAAGTACAAGAACTCACACCTTTAGCTCTGATTTGTTTTATTTACTGCTGTGTAAATACCTTAATTGGATATGGCTCTTATGCGGAAGCACTTAATCGTTGGGATGTATCAAAAGTCAGTGTTGTTATCACACTTGTACCTCTTTTCACAATACTATTTTCCCATATTGCCCATTATTTTAGCCCAGCAGATTTTGCGGCACCAGAATTGAATAACATTAGCTATATTGGCGCATTTGTTGTAGTATGCGGGGCAATTTTATCCGCGATTGGACATAAATTATTACCGCATAAAACTCATTAAAGTGCGGTTTATTTTGGAGAAGTTTTAATGAAATTTATTGATGAATCCCTTATTAGAATTGAGGCTGGGGATGGTGGCAACGGTTGCGTAAGTTTTCGTCGAGAGAAATTTATTCCGAAAGGTGGCCCTGACGGTGGCGACGGTGGCGATGGTGGCGATGTATATTTACAAGCTGATGAAAACCTCAATACCTTAATCGATTACCGTTTTAATAAACGCTTTGCGGCAGAGCGCGGAGAGAATGGACGGAGTTCAGATTGTACAGGACGTCGAGGTAAAGATATTATTTTACCTGTTCCCGTAGGGACTCGTGCTATTGATAACGACACCAAAGAAACCTTGGGAGATTTAACCCAACACGGTCAAAAAATGTTAGTAGCCAAAGGTGGTTATCACGGTTTAGGGAATACCCGTTTCAAATCATCGGTAAACCGTGCACCGCGTCAAAAAACAATGGGAACACCGGGCGAAAAACGCGATTTATTACTCGAATTAATGCTACTTGCCGATGTTGGAATGCTCGGTTTACCTAATGCTGGTAAATCCACTTTTATTCGTGCCGTTTCAGCAGCCAAACCAAAAGTTGCAGATTATCCGTTTACTACCCTGGTACCAAGTCTCGGTGTTGTGAAAGTGGACGACTCACATAGTTTCGTAGTCGCTGATATTCCAGGATTAATTGAGGGCGCAGCAGATGGCGCAGGACTAGGAATTCGCTTTTTGAAACATCTCGAACGTTGTAGAGTGCTTATTCACCTAGTTGATATAGCCCCAATTGATGGATCTAATCCAGCAGATAACGTGGCTATTATTGAATCTGAACTTTTCCAATACAGCGAAAAATTATCAGAAAAACCACGTTGGTTAGTATTTAATAAAATTGATACGATGAGTGATGAAGAAGCTGAAGAGCGAGCTCAAGAAATTGCTGAACAATTAGGTTGGGAAGAAGACTATTACCTGATTTCAGCTGCAACAGGGAAAAATGTTCCACCACTTTGTCGTGATATTATGGACTTTATCATAGCGAATCCACGGGAAGCTGAAACACAACAAGTTGCACCTGAAGAAGTGAAATTCAAATGGGAAGATTACCATCAAGAACAACTAGCGGAGCATCAATTTGATGATGACGAAGATTGGGATGATGATTGGACCGAAGAAGATGATGAAGGAATTGAGTTCATTTATAAACCTTAAGAAGGTCTAACTTTATAAACATTAAAAATTTAAAAGCACCTAAACTACTTTAGGTGCTTTTTACTATCAATCAACGCTCAAAAATTTCAGAATCAGTAAAAAAATAAGTAATTTCACGATTTGCACTTTCCACACTATCCGAACCATGAACTGAATTCTCACGCTGACTTAATGCAAAATCTTTACGAATTGTACCTTCTGCTGCAATTTCTGGATTCGTTGTACCAATCAAAGTGCGGTAATCTTTCACTGCATTTTCTTTTTCAAGTACAGAAACCACTATCGGTGAAGACATCATATAATCAACTAAAGGAGCAAAAAATTCTTTTCCTTGATGCTCTGCATAAAAGCCTTCAGCCTGCTCACGAGTTAAGCGTACCATTTTAGAAGCTATGATTTTAAAGCCATTTTGCTCAAAACGAGTTAAGATCGCCCCAATTAGATTGCGCTTTACCGCATCAGGTTTAATAATCGAAAAAGTTCTTTCTGTCATCATATCTCCTTACTTCAATGATTTTGATAACATTAAATTTGCTAAAGTTTGCACACCAATCCCTGTTGCCCCAACAGCCCATAAATCACTACCAGATTTACGATAAGTCGCGGAACAATCAATATGCAACCAATTTTGCTGATAATTTTTTACAAAATACGATAAAAATGCCGTTGCAGTGCTTGCTCCAGCTCCAACTGGAACCGAACCAATATTAGCAATATCGGCAAAAGATGAATTAATTTGTGAACGATGAAAATCTTCAAATGGTAAACGCCAGAAGGGTTCATTTTCTGCTTGTGCTGATTGGAAAAGATTCTTCACGAGATCATCATCCATAGATAATACCGAATGATAGTCATTTCCTACTGCCACTTTTGCAGCCCCAGTTAAAGTCGCACAATCAATAATAAAACCTGGATTTTGGTTATCAGCCTCAATTAATCCATCGGCCAACACCAAACGACCTTCAGCGTCAGTATTGAGCACTTCTGCTGTCACGCCATTTTTATAAGTAATAATATCACCCAGTTTAAATGCATTATTGCTTACCAAATTTTCTGCGCAACATAAATACAGTTTAACGCGTTGATTTAATCCACGAGCGATAGCAAAACCTAAAGCCCCCGTTAATAGTGCAGCACCGCCCATATCAGTACGCATTGTGCTCATTCCATCACTTGGTTTAATGCTGTAACCACCACTGTCAAAAGTAATTCCCTTGCCAACCAAACAAGCTAACACAGGCGCATTCGGATCTTGTGCTGGATTGAAATCTAGTTGCAACATGGCTGGTAAGTTAATAGAGCCTTTACCCACAGTCCAAATTCCATGATAACTTTGTTGCTCAAGTTCCTCACCTGAAATAATCTTAAAACTTACCGCACTTTTTTCATTATAAATGTCCGCTTGGTTTAAGATAAATTCAGCTGCACGTTCTGCTAATTTTACTGGTGTTAGGCTTTGTGCCGGCTCATTAATAATTCCACGCACAAAATCACTACATTCGATACGCGCCAATAATTCATCTTGTAGATCATGATCCAAATGAGGAAACTCAATCGCGTAATCTTGTTTTGCGGTATAAAAACCTTGATAAAACGCCCAGCAAAATTCTAAATCCCATCTTTCACCGACTAATTCCACATCTTTAATTCCCTGCCCACGCAATTTACGAGCAGCTTGTTGAACTAAAGTGCGGTCAGTTTTTTCATTATTTTTTAAATGAATCGTAGTTTTATTAGAGTCAAAGCTCAAAATAGCATTTTTTCCCCAAGCGTCAGTGGCTAACGCATTTGAAATCGTGATTTGCATATCTTCCCCATACATAAAACAAAAAGGATTAAAAAACTATACCAGTTTTATACCTAATTTCACATCATTCAATCATGAATAACAAGCATTTTACAAATATTTAAGGTAGAATCTACAAAATTTAAGTTTGCACATGCTTTTATTCGTATGATTCAAGAAAAACATCTAACGTTTACAATTAACCTCTTAGTTTCTCTATTTTTCTTAACCGTTTTGATCATTCCAAAGGGTTATAATTATGCACCAATAATATTAAGCACGATTGGATTGATTTATTTCATACCATTAAAGAAAAAACTATCTTTTAGCTCTGAAGATAAAAAACTAATTTTTTCTTTTTTATTTTATTTCTTCACATTCTTATTATCTATCATTATCAATAAAGATGGGATTAGAGAAATAGATAATCCAAGCCGACTTCTTTTATTCATTCCCCTACTACTTTTATTCAAAAACTTTCCAATAAAAAGGAAAACAATTTTATATGCGATTCCTTCTAGTGCATTAATTACTGGATGTGTTGCGTTATTTCAGAAGTTTGCATTAGGATATGAAAAACCATTTCCTGAAACAATGCATATACAAATGGGTGATATCGCCATATCTTTAGCAATATCAAGTCTTATTATTAGTATCTATTTTTCTATAAAAAAAGAATATAAATCAGCACTATTTGGAATGATTGGTCTGATACTAGCTGTAAGTACTAGTGCGCTATCTGGGGCTAGAGGTGGATGGATTGGCTTCCCTATTGTATTTTTTATTGTTTTAGTTCTATATAGAAAATATATTAATAGAAAATTAATTCTATCTTTATTTATAATAACCACCCTGGGATTTTCCACATTACTTTCAAGCTCTAAATTTGGAGTTGAGCAACGTTATAATGAAGCAAAATCAGATATCATTAATTACTTTGAAGAAAGTAATAAAGATACATCCTTAGGGGCTCGCTTTGATATGTGGGAAAATGCATTAATTGCTATTAAGGAAGCACCTATATTTGGCCATGGTAGTGAAGGATACAACCAATTTAGAGATCGACAAGTGAGCTCAGGACAAATGGCTAAAACAACTTTAGGCTTTAAAAGTTTACATAACCAATATTTAGAATCGTGGGTGAAACGAGGGGTAATTGGATTTATAGGCTTAATTTTTGTTATTCTAATACCATTATTTTTCTTTATTAAAAATTTAAATACTGAAAATTTAGAAATAAAATGCATTACTATCCTAGGGATTACACATATTATTTCTCACCTATTCTTTTTCACGAGTCAATCATTTTTAGCCCATAATTCAGGTAATATATTTTATTTTTTTACCTTCCTTATATTTTATTGCCTAACTAAACGAAAACAAACTTAAATAATAAGATATCAGGTATTATCCTCTTTTAGTTTATTTTGATTAAGGTTTCTATTACACAAGTACAATGTTACCGTCTGACGAAGTCCTTGTTCAAAGGTTATTTGTGGTTGCCAACCTAATTCTGCATGAATTTTAGAACAATCCAATGAATATCGCACATCGTGACCAGGTCGGTCTTTTACAAAAGTTATTAAATCTTCGTAATACTTAATGTGATTAGGCTTATTTGGTGCAAGTTCTTCGAGTAATTGGCAAATGGTTTTAACCACTTCAAGGTTTGTTTTTTCACAATTTCCACCGATATTATAGTTTTCTCCAACTCGACCTTTTGTCAAAACTAAATATAAAGCTTGAACATGATCTTCCACAAATAACCAATCACGAATTTGCTGCCCATCACCATAAATTGGCAAAGGCTTTCCCATCACAGCATTTGAAATCATTAAAGGGATAAGCTTTTCAGCATGTTGATAAGCCCCATAGTTATTGGAGCTGTTTGTGATAATCACCGGCAAACTATAAGTACGATGCCAAGCGTGAACCAAATGGTCACTTGCTGCTTTTGAGGCAGAATAAGGACTACTCGGATGATAAGGGGAATGTTCAGTAAAGGCGGGATCAGAAAGGGATAAATCCCCGTACACTTCATCTGTAGAAATATGGTGGTATCGAAAGGCAGATTTTTTAGCTTCGTCTAAGGTATGCCAATAATTCTTAGCAACCTCTAACAACGTATAAGTACCAACAATATTGGTTTGAATAAAATCAGCCGCTCCCGAAATAGAACGATCGACATGACTTTCTGCCGCCAAATGCATCACTGCATCTGGCTGATATTTCTCGAAAACGCTTTCTATCGCCTTAAGATCACAAATATCAATTTGCTCAAAAGCATAGCGAGGATTATTTTCTACCTCTTTCAAAGCGGATTGATTTGCCGCATAGGTCAGTTTATCAATATTAATAACAGAATCTTGAGTATGGTTAATGATATATCGAATAAGGGCGGAACCGATGAAGCCGGAACCGCCGGTGATGAGGATTCGCGTCATTAATAGGCCCCAGTTTTCTTACAAACCACTTTGACAGTTTTAAGCAAAATCACAATATCATTCCATAGAGACCAGTTTTTAGCATACCAAGTATCGAAATAAACTCGTGTATCATAGCTCACATTATTTCGCCCACTGATTTGCCATAAGCCTGTCATTCCAGGTTTAGCCATAAGGTAATAATCTACATCTTCTTGATAGTAAGGTAATTCCTCTTTTACAATTGGACGGGGGCCAACTAAACTCATCTCACCTTTAAGCACGTTCCAGAGTTGCGGTAACTCATCTAAACTGCTTCCTCTTAGCCATTTGCCAATAGGCGTAATTCGCGGATCATTTTTAAGCTTAAAATCGGTTTCCCATTCTAATCTAGCACTTTCATCCGTTGCTAAAAGTTTTTCTAACACTTCATCGGAATTATTTACCATCGTTCTAAACTTCAAGCATTTGAATTTCTTTTTGTGCTGACCAATTCTTGAATGCTCGTATATGAAATTACCGCCATCTCTTGTGATTATAAAATATAAAGGAATACAAAATGGTAACAATAAAAGTAAGAGAAAAGATGAACCTAAGATATCAAAGGTTCTTTTAATAATCTTAGATGAACGTTTGGCTAAATTATTATTCACTCGGAAAAGCACTATTTCTTGGCTGAATAAAAAGGACATATCTGTACCATAGAGCGGAATACCGCGAAAATCAGGAATGATAGATATCGAGCGACAACCTTTACGAATTAAATAACGCAACCAAAAATCTTGTTTGGCTTTATTTTCTTCATCAATCGCTAGAATAAACTGAGTAAATTCGGATGAAACCACTTTCATTAGCAGCTCAGGGTTATGGCGCATGACGGGAACACCCTCAATAAACTCTGAATGATAATCTTCCGTTGTCACAAATAATTTTATGTCGAATCCTAAATACGATTCATTATTTAAGGCGTTAAATACTTCTTTAGCATTTTTTCCATTGCCAATAATGATCGTTTCTTTCAAATATATTCCACTTTTTATCAAAAGCTTTTTTACAATAATCCTGAAAAAAGGAAACCCTACAAAGATACAAATCCAAGCCATGGACCAGAAATAACGGGAAACATATAGACGAGAAAAAGCAACAATCGCCAATTCAATAATAAAAAGAATCGATAAGGTACGGATAATTTCTTTTAATTCAAACCAAAACGGTTTGCGGTAAGTATAGTGCCGTAATCGTATCCAAAACCATAACACACCAGCGAAAGATACACAGGCATGAATCAATACATAGGCATTAAATTCTTCCAAAGGAAAATAAAAACGGCCGCCATGAGTGATATCTAACACTTCATAAGCAATAAATAATGAACTGAAAAGTGTTAAAAAATCAGTAGCTAACAAAATAAATTTACACCACGTAATTTTATGCATAGTGAAATCCTTATCTTAAAAATTTTCGTTTTAATAAATTAATCGCTTTTTTTAACAAATTCTCGCCTTCTAAATTAACTACCGGAATTTCACAAAACTTTAACTGATGATGAACCAACCAAACATTAAATAGGCGCTCGGCAATAAAACCAAATACTCTTTTTTGGTAGCTATCATACTGTGTGATATCTATTCGCTTTTCTAATTCAAACAAAATAGGGAAAAGCCACTTACAGTATTCTGATGCTTTCTCTGATGACATGACAAACATATTATAAATATGAATTTTTCGGCCTTGCATCACGGTATCAAAACTCTTTAAATATTCAGGTTGCAATTCAATGATAATGTCTCTTGTGAGATCAAGATCTTTGATATGATGTGCGTGTTGGTAATGAGAGTAAATTGATTCGATAAAATAATTCCGTTTTCTAGGTAAAATTACATCGTACTTTTCTAAAATGGCTAACAGTTCTGACTCTGAGGCAATTTGTTTTTTCTTCAAATATAATGTTTTACCCAAAAAATAGCGGCGATAATGCACCAACCCTACATATTCATTATTTTCAAATACGCCGTTTTTCCAAGCCCAATAAAGCCCTGTTAATTCACAAAAACTACTATTTTTTTCAGCAATATTTACACCTGAATTATCTTGGTAAAAGCCCTCATTTTTTAGACCGCTAGCAATCTTTCCTCCTACAAACAGCGGGCGATAGCATGCAGAATCTGGAAACTCATAGTCTTTATGCGTAATCACTAATACAGTAAGCTTTTGCATATTATTTTAAGTAATCCTTATGATGAGAAAAATCACCAGTAAGCCCGTGCCACGTTGCACGCCAAGCAAATAGTAAACGAGAAAGGCTTGGCTGAGTAAATGCATAAAACCAAGTTGTTTTAATAAAAAAAGCTAGCGTATAAACAAGCCCTTTATGCTTGGCAAAAGTAGCAATTGTATTACGACAAAAACAATATTGTTTTAAATCTGAATGTGCATTATTAAACCGTAATTTACCAAAAAACATTGGTTCTGATATAGAGCTTGCAATAGGATGATAAAATAATGCATCAATCACTGTCAAAATATTGGCACGGTATGCCTCTGCACGCATAGTATATTCTCGCTCATCTCCCCAAATAAAGTAATCCTTCATAGGAAATCCCATTTGTTGGACAAGATCTCTTCCGATTAACGTACCATTAAAAGGTAATACTGTATCCTTAATTTGATTATCTATTTTTAAAAATTTAGGGATATCAGAGTAATGATCAATTACTTGTAAACTATTTGGCAACCGCAAGCTAAAACTTAGTTTCTCCTTGCCTTCACAATCAATCACAATAGGGCCAATATAGCAATTATGAGATATATAAGGTAAAAGCTTTTCCAAACATGTTTCAGCTGGAAATCCATCATCATCCATCAACCAAATATAATCAAAATCTTGTTCAAACGCATACTTAATCCCCTCATGGAATCCACCTGCTCCCCCCATATTTTCGGGCAAGGTGATGAAAGTAAAAGCATCATTATTTGTCCAACCATTCTCACCTAAAAAATCAGCAGTTCCATCAGTACTGGCATTATCAATCACCACAATATGAGTTAAAGGATGTGTTTGGGCTTTCAGTGCATTTAAACAATTTAATAATAATGCTTTGCGGTTAAACGTTACAACCACTGCACAAATTGATTTTTCAGTATGCATAATTGACTCAATTTTATTTAAACAAAAGCCATACACGAAATCGTATATGGCTTGATGATAGGCTCGCTATACTTAATCCATATTCACATAGAATGGTTTAAGTGCGGTCTGTTTTTCTAACGATTCTTTTACAACATCCGCTGTTTCTAGGGCTTCTTTAATCGTCACATCCATATCTAAATAACGATAAGTACCTAAACGACCGACGAAAGTCACTTGTGTTTCTTTGTTGGCTTTTTCAACATATTGCTGAAGAAGAGCTTTATCTTTCACTAAACGAATCGGGTAATATGGAATATCATTTTCACCACATAGACGGCTAAATTCACGATAACAAATTGTTTTCTCGTGTTGTTCCCATGGTGCAAAGTGTTTATGTTCTGAAATACGAGTATAAGGTACTTCTTCATCACCATAGTTAATTACCGCATTACCTTGGAAATCACCTTCATCGCGGAATGCATCAAAATCTAAAGTGCGGTAGCCTAAGCGACCAAGTTCAAAGCCAAAGTAAGCATCTAGCGGGCCAGACCAGAAAATATGATCAAACTCTGCTTTCATTGATTCAGCAAATGGTGTATTTAAACGCACTTCAATATTTTCATGATCTAAAATCGCTTCCACAAGTTGTGTATAACCGTTTTTTGGCATACCTTGGAATTTATGCGCGAAATAGTTATCGTCATAATTAAAGCGTACGGGTAAGCGCTTTAAAATGCTTGCCGGTAATTCTTTTGGCTCCACACCCCATTGTTTTTTAGTGTAACCATAGAAGAAAGCTTTATACAAATCCTTACCTACAAAACGCATTGCTTGCTCTTCAAAGGTTTGCGGATCAGTAATAGACAAATCTGCTTGCTCCTCAATTAAAGCTTTTGCTTCTTTCGGTGAACACGTTTTGCCAAAGAATTGGTTAATCGTATGCAAGTTAATTGGGAGAGAATACACCGCACCTTGGCTAATCGTTTTTACACGATTAACAAACGGCATAAACTCACCGAAATTATTCACATAAGTCCATACTCTTTCATTATCTGTATGGAAAATATGTGGACCATAAACATGAACCATAACATTTGTTTCAGCATCACGTTCAGAGTGACAGTTACCCGCCACATGGCTACGAGAATCAATAACAACGGTGTTATAACCATTTTCCGCTAATTCGCGAGCGATAACAGCGTTGGAGAAACCTGCACCGACTAAAAGAAAGTGCTTTTGCAAAATCAACTCCCAAACTAAGCCTTGAAGTATTCTACATATAAACGCAATGCGTTTGCTAACATCGCTTCTTGCCTATGTGGTTTATCAAAATGTAATGGAATCATAGATAAGAACAACAAGATTGTTGGTGCAATAATAGCCTTATTCGATAACTCCGGAATTAGTGATTTTTGCATAAACATAGACTGAACTTGCTTCAAACGTGAATCTAAGTTAAATCTGAGTTTTACACCAATCTCATCACTCTTTTCAAGGTGGAATGCATCAGCGATAATAAAGTCATATAAGCCAATGAAAGAATGGCAGAGTTTTGCCAAATCGTAACTTTGATTTCCGTAAATAGTTAATTCTTGCTGAATATTCAATCCTCTAGGGTCGATCACTTTTACACTATTGCTGCGAGAATCATACATTACATTACTAAAGCATAAATCACCATGCACAACAGCTGGAACTTCAGGTAATGCTAATGAAGCATCAATACACTCCTGCGCAATTTGGCGTAGAGATGGCAAATTTTTTCCGTTATAACGGGCTGGCTTGTCTAGATCGATATTTTTCTGTTTTGCATAAGCTTCTAGGCGGTCATAAGTTTTATCTGCGTAAAGAGCGGTCGAATCTTGGTGAATTTTTGCAATAAGATCTTTATCATCATAAGAAAAATATTTGCGAGATTCATCCATATAAAATGAAATCAAACCAAGCACTTTTTCCCAAAAAGCTACGGGATTTCTACCATGGACGAAAATCTCATTTAATGGCAAGATAGGGAGATACTCAGTTTCATAGAATGGATTACCTTGTTCTGTTTTTCCAGACTGAATTAATTGTGGTGTAAAACGTTTTAATTCCGCAGGCAATTGCTGGAACCAATTTGCTTCAGCCTCAATTTTTCTTGGTGGAGTACCTGATTTCCATACCACACCGTTTTCAATTTTTAATGAATTAAAGGCTCGTTGTGTCGTAATAGTTGAGCGCGATTGGAAATAAGTATTGATATGCCCAAAGTCATACCATGAATCTACGTTCTCATAAGCAATGCCTTTCTCTTCTTCATAAATTTTAACTGACTTTACAAAATCTCCTTGAGAAAGAGCTAATGCCCTCACAAAGGCTTTGGAGCTAGAAAATGCAAAGAAACCGCACCATACGGCATTAAAATCTTCAACTTCCCAAGTGTAGTCATCTTGAGATTTACCTAAACCAACACAATCAATATCTTCAGGAAAGCACCCTAATAACGTATCGCCATGTAGTAATCTTAATGTTTCATTTTCATAACCAATGGCATTTAGGACATAAAGAAGTGCCATTCCCAATGAAATACCTTCTTGAACAAAGATTGGCTCAATATTAAGCTCTTGAAGTAATAATGATTCATCAATGCTTAGAGCATAATTGCTAGGAAGAGAAACAATAATTTTTTGTGAAAATTGCTTACGTAATGCATTCACTTGATGTGAAAGCAATTTCTTATTGCCAATAGGTAAAAAACAAGGCGGAATTAAACCAAACTCGTTACGAAACTCTGCATTCACATAGGCAGCTGAATTAATTAGAATCATATTCACCACCCATTTTTGTTAATTTACGGATTTCATCATAGCTCATTGATGCAAACTCGTCAGGGCGAACCGCGCGATCATCAACATAAAAACCATCATGTCCACACCAAGGCTTGCCTACATAAATTTCATCATAAGGAACATTATGCCGCTCTAACCAATCCATAATAATCGGTAATGTATTAACATTGATCTTGCCAACGTTGCCTTCATAAGTTCTCATATTACGGCTAGAGCTAATCACAATTTCAAACCCCTTTGCTTTATATTCGCGTAACTTTTCAATTACCGGAATTATCGGTTTAGCATTTCTATAATCGCCATTCTCTGTAAGAGTAATGGTATTATCTAAATCCATAATTAAACGTTTCATATTATGGCTCCTACTTATTTAATAATGCTAGATATTCATCCGGTGTTCCACAAAACAGAATTTCATTATTAGGGATAAGAGCGTAATAAACAACTTTTCCTTGAGTAATTAAGTCATTATAAAGTGGCGCTATGTAATATTCATTTTTTGTAGTATTACCTGAATGTTTGGCATCTAAAAACAATTTTTCAAATACAGATTTATTTTTAAAATAATATAAACCATCGCTACACAAATCAGAGATTCGTTCTTTCTCAGTGGTGCGAATAACTTTTTTAGACGTTCCATCAGGCATAGCGAAAGACCAATGGTCTCCTTCACCTTTAAAAACTTCTAGATAACCATCACATTCATTGACCCAATTGGGTTTCACAAAGTCAATTATTCTAGAATCGATATTAAAAATATAAATCTCTTTATCTTCTTTAATATGCTTGATACCTTGATAAACTGTATCAGCCTGCCCCAAGGTTTCTTCGGGTAAACAAACTAATTCATAATCAGTGATGCCTAAGTTTTTGATTTCTGCTTCTAGGAAATCCTTAGTTTCATAAACATCACGATAAATAAAAACAAACTTATCTGTCTTAAAATAATTTTCAAAAGACTTTACCGCCCATGAAAAAACAGTCTCACCATTTAAATCTAATTGGTATTTCGGCTTTGTATAACCAGCCTTAAAGAAACGGGAACTAAGCCCTGCCATTGGGATAACAAACATATGATTCACACCTTATTTTTAAAAACTTTAAGCACCTTGGATAATCTCTTAGCTAATTTAAAAAGAACACCTCTTAATCTAGATGGATACCAATAACTAGATACCGGCTCAATTAAATTAATTAAAATTCTTAATATATATTTCTTCTTTTTCCGTTTAAGATAAGAAGAAAAAACAGGATCATCCTTACCTACACTAATCCCCATATTATTAATATAATTTCCATACCAATCAGTAAAAGTAATACAGCTCATTGAAAAAAATACTGAACTATAAACCCATAGATATTTTGGAAAAACTAAACCTGCCTGGCATAGGTCTAGAATTATGATCCTCTCAGATAGAAACTTATAATAACTCTCTAAGACAATTTTTCTATTATCATTATGAAATTCTGGTATTTCATATCCTAATTTTTTTGCATAATTAATTGCAATATATTGTTCAACTGCAAATTTAGAAATAAACTCCTTATCAAAGAAACCAGAATTACTAGCATATTTATGGGATAAATACCAACTAGAATCTTCTTCAGTCATTAAAGGAACATCCCAATATTGCAATAATATATTAGTTTTTCCGAACTGAAACCAATCACTAATATGGTATGGCATATGCTCATACATTGTAGGATCTATAGTAAAAAATGAAGTTGATATAATATAATCTTTAGATTTACTAAATCTTATAAAATATTCAGTAAAATTAGAATGTTCTAAATAACAATCTGTACGAATTTTAAGAACATATTCAGTTTTAACCTTTTCAAGACCACTATAAGTTGTTATTATTTGCCTGTTTATATTGTTAGCCTTATTTATATCACATCTTTTTATACCAATTAATCCACCGGGATCCTTACTAAAAACAACTAAGTCAACATCTAGTTCTGAAGAAATAAAAGTTCCTTCCCACGTAGATAGAATTATTTTAGAATTTGGTAGAACTGCTCTAATCTTAGCAATATTATCTTTATAAAACGCATATTCACTAGGAATTAGAGCTCCTTGTAAAACAACAGATATATCTCTAGAGTCCATAATTTTAATTAAATAGGAATTTAAATTGATATTTCTACATTCCTAAAATTTGTTTTAATTTATGCTTTAATCTTAATAAACACGGTTTAAATTTATAATATAATCTAGTTCCATTTCTTCGTATAAATACAAAAGCATTTACTAAAACAAGTTTAGGATCTCTATTAGTTAGAACAATAAATTTGTCACATTCTACTTTACCATACTTTATGATATTTCCATCACTTATAGTTTGATTAAGAATAAGCTCATTATCTCCATTTATATCAATACAATAGTAAATATCGTAGTGTTTGTTATCAAACCCTACAATACCGTTAACATTCTTTATTTTTTGAGGTACTAAAATACCACATATATCAATAACAGCCCTTGCATGAACACAAGGATCATAATCAAACGATTCAATGAGAATCATATAGTCCTGATTTTTCACTTTAGCTAAAAAACGTGAGTGTGCTGGATAAGCATTTATAATCTTACCTGACTCTACTCTATTTTTTATAAAATTAGTAACATCCTGTAACTTAGCTAGCCTTGTCGTCTGAGACCACCAACAATGCTCTTGCATATGCATTAAATGTAAAACTTTCCAAGGTCTAATTATCTCTCCGCGATGCAGTGTATACGGCATGTTTAATAATGATATTTTTATACCGCTATTTATCAAATACTCAGCTAGCATATTCTCGGGATTAAAAAATACTTTATCAATATTCTTCTGTAAGTATGAATACATTGAAAAATAAGTTGACATCACATCAACTTTACCAATAGCAAATTGGTCATTCATACCTTTTGATAAAAAACTAGCCGGAGTATATAAAACATTCGGAATAAAATCTCCATTATCACTAATATTAAATAATATTTCTTTCAGAGTAAATTCAGAATAAATATCCGGTCGTATTCTAACTATATAATCATATTCATCTAAATTTTCAATCAATGAAAATGATTTACTCATACTATAAAACATCGAAATAGAACCTTCATTTCTCCCTGGTTTTAAATAACTATTTTCAGTAGAAGAAATACGGCTAGCCATTTCTTTAAAATCTATTTGATCTTCAAAAAGGAATTTCTTAGGTTTTAGAACGTCAATAATATAGCTCTCACAGGGTTGCTTCAAACTATGAATATATAAATCACAGTCCACCCCAGATAAAAAACCAAGTAAATGTCTAACTTCTTGCTCATACCCTCTGAATTCATCATGCAAAAACTGACCAGAATGGGTAAATTTACCTGAAACACATACAGCTATACGCTTATTCATCCACATTAAATACTGGCTGGAAACTGTAGCACAAAAATACGGCAATTTTTTCAGTTCCGAAATATAAGTAGTATCAATATAAGATGGTTCTAGGCGAATAATAGGAAGTTTAAAGTGAGAAAAAAATGAAGCTAATTTACTAATTTCCCTACTCCCCACAATTGATAATAAAAAATCATTACCATGTAAGGCAAACGGAATATCATCAAGTTTAAATCTATTAGCTATATCATCACCTACAAATTCAGATAAAACTTCTTTAAAATCTAGGAAGTTATATTCGTCTTGATGATATTTATTTAAATAAGCATAATATAACACGCACTCAAAATGCTCTATTGGTTTAGAGCTATGCGATATGTCATCTAGCCAATCACTTCCTAATTTATTAAAAATCAGATCTTCTACTTTATCTTTTTCATAGAACCAATGGAATATTTCCATATACCATTTAGAAATAGAAGATAACTTTAATGCTTCTGCTGCATTTCTATTGACTATAAATCCAGTACTATGCTTCCAAGTTTTCCCTCTAGAAATAGTACTTGTATAAAAAACATACTTCTGTTCAGAATAATTTCTAACTAATTCGGATGCGCTAAATTGATTATAGAAAAAAGTCTCACTATCTAATACAAGTGACCAGTGTGTATTCGAAGATAAAATACCACCAAATTTTTTTAATGATTGAAATGTAAACTTACCAATTCTTTTTAAAAAGCTACTAGGCGATTCTTTTATATTAAATCTATCTAATATGCTTTCGGTTGTAACGATCGAAATTGATAAATCACGATATTGTGTAGATAAAGGAGAAAACATTCCAACATTTTTTTCCTCAACAACAACTATTATCTCTAGGTTTTCTTTATCAATACAATTTTTATCAATACTATCGATCATCGATGAAAATTGTAAAAAATGTTTCTCAAAACTAGGTGTAACGATTGTTAATTTATTATTCACATCAGCCTCAACTTATAGCTACATATTAATAGTAAGTCTAATATTATCCTCTAAATTACGAGGAACCCTTTTAACTCCATAAAGATTGCTTACATCAACTACATTCCAATCCAAATCATCGCCATCATTAAGAGTGAGAGAGTCATTAAAGTATTCTTTATTATTGCAACGAATAGCCTCTATATCACTTATTGATATTTTATAATCACCAAAAATGATCAATACATCAGATAACACTTTCTTTATTGCTCTAGAAAAAAATGAGTCTTTTGCTAAAAAGAATCTAAAAATAAAAATAAAACGAAAAAATTTTCTATCAAACCGGTGAATTTCTGAAAATATATAAGGGAGTCCATCACTTAATATCTGATATTTATTAGCAAAAGAAGAGAAAAGAATCTCTTCTTTAGGATAGAACAACTCTTGATTTAATAATTCCGGGTTTAAATAAATTTCTTTAAGTAACATCTCTAGAAAAGCAATCTCATACATAGAGCCTTCTATTTGAGATGCCAGCAAACCATCATTAAAGTAACCAGTCATTGCTTTATCTTTTAATGCTCTCTTTCCTACCCACCAAAAAGTCCCTTTATTTATTTTTCTATTATGAAAAATATTTTTTCTATCCTTCACATATTTATAGATACCATCTTTAACAAGCATATCATTTGAGGAATGAAATATAACTTTTTCAGCATCCTCTAAGGTTAGGATATAACGAACATTCTCTAAATGGGCATTAATGATACTGCCCCACTTTGTTTCAACCTGCTGTGGATTCAGCAGAACATTTTCAATCGCATTATCTTTCAATGCCAAATCTAGCTCATGTAGAGAAAAATCAGCTCCTTTTGAAAGATGGAAAACAATCATTGCCTCAGGAAAAAAACGATGAAAATTTTTCGCTTGGTCAAGAATAATCTCGATTTTTTCATGAACAGGAATCGATACGTAAATCATCTTTTGATTAACTCATTTTAAGCAGATATCGTTAATCCTATAGCATTAGCCCGCATACAATGGGATCACATCCTCAGCCTTCCCACAGCCTTTCACTACGCCCTTGTCCAACCAAATCACGTTCTGACAAAGCTCTTTTACCTGCTCGATAGAATGAGAAACAAATAAAAGTGTCGTACCGCCGGCTAGCATATTTTCCATGCGTTTTTTACATTTTTCTTGGAATGCTGCATCTCCCACAGCCAACACTTCATCCACAATGAGAATTTCCGGTTTAACAATTGTTGCGACGGCAAAGCCCAATCGGGCGGCCATTCCTGAGGAGAAATTTTTAATTGGTACATCAACGAAATCTTGTAGCTCAGCAAATTCAATAATTTCGTCAAAATGTTGCTCCATAAAGGCCTTTTTATGCCCTAAAAGTGCGCCATTAAGATAAATATTTTCTCTTGCAGTTAGTTCACCATCAAAACCAGCACCCAGCTCAATAAGAGGAGCAATATTGCCGTGCACCTCTACAGTGCCTTTATAAGGTTTTAAAATGCCACAGATTAGCTTTAAAAGTGTGGATTTTCCTGAACCATTGGTACCAATTAAGCCCCAAGACTCCCCACGTTTTACTTCAAGATTTACATCTTTTAACGCCAAAAACTCTTGAAACATCAAATCACCTTTCAGCATTTTGATTATGTATTCTTTTAGCCCGTTGAAGCTTTCTGTCGCCATATTAAAGCGCACAGTAGCATCGGTAACTTTAATCAAAGTATCGTTCATCATATATATAAAATAAATTCGTCTTGTTTTTTATTGAAGTACCATGTGCCAAAAATTAACGCAATAAAAGCAACTGTAAAGCCTGCTAGAATTAGTTTCAAGTCAGGAAACGTTGCAGATAAAATAATATTTCTAAATTGTTCAACATATAAATACATTGGATTTAATGCTTTGTAATAAAACAAATATTTCTCAGGGATAATAGATACAGGGTAGAATATTGGAGTACAATACATCCACATAGAAATAAACACTCCCCATAAATACTGAACATCTCTAAAAAATACTGTCACCGCTGCTAAAAATAAGCCAACCCCCAAACTAAAGACAAACACCTGAAAAATAACAATAGGGAAAAATATTAAGGCTAATGAAAAATCAGCCTTAGTTACTATCATTACTAATAATAACGCACCTAATGAAAATACTAAATTAACTAAAGAACTCCCAACTTTTGATATAGTAAATACATATTTAGGCACATAAGTTTTTTTCAATAGTGCAGCATTGCCAGTAATAGATCCTACTGACATATTTGTTGCTTCCACCATGAAATTAAAAATAATTTGCCCAGTTAATAGATAAAGCGGAAAATTAGGAATGTTTGATCTAAAAATATTAGAAAACACAAATACTAAAACCCCCATTAACATTAATGGGTTTAAAACACTCCAAAGATAACCTAAATAACTTCTTCTATACTTTAATTTAATATCTCTTATAACAAGCTGTTTTAATAGCTCATTAAATGCATAAAATCGGCGAAACTTGCCTACAAATTTATTAAGCATAATCTAGTCCTATCTATAATCAGATTTCGATTATACACGAATTCAACGTGATATCACATACAAAAAGTGCGGCCAAAAATGACCGCACTTTCTCATTTAGCAACTAGAAATCTATTGTTTCTTATGCATAATACATCTCAAACTCAACTGGATGTGGTGTCATATTTAAACGTTCTACTTCCTTACGTTTAATACTAATAAATGCTTCGATAAAGTCTTTAGCAAAAACACCACCTTGCGTTAAAAATTCATAGTCTTTTTCTAATGAATTCAACGCTTCTTCTAATGAGCTTGCTACCGCTGGAATATCTTTTAATTCTTCTGGTGGAAGATCGTAAAGATTTTTATCCATTGCATCACCTGGATGGATTTTGTTTACGACACCATCAAGGCCTGCCATTAATAATGCAGCAAATGCTAAATATGGGTTTGCTAAAGGATCTGGGAAACGTGCTTCTACACGAATCGCTTTCGGGTTGGTTACTGCGGGAATACGAATTGAAGCAGAACGGTTGCTTGCAGAGTAAGCCAATAATACAGGTGCTTCAAAGCCAGGCACTAAACGTTTGTATGAGTTAGTACTTGGGTTAGTGAACGCATTTAATGCTTTAGCGTGCTTAATGATACCGCCGATGTAATAAAGTGCGGTTTCTGAAAGACCAGCATATTTGTCGCCTTGGAAAATATTTTTACCGTCTTTGCCTAATGACATATTGCAGTGCATGCCTGAACCATTGTCACCCGTGATTGGTTTAGGCATAAAGCAAGCGGTTTTGCCATGTTCTAATGCAACGTTTTGTACCACGTATTTATAGATTTGTGTTTCATCCGCTTTCAAGGTTAAGCTGTTGAATTTCGTTGCAATTTCATTTTGACCTGCGGTTGCCACTTCATGGTGATGAGCTTCGATGACTAAGCCCATTTCTTCTAAAATTAAACACATTTCAGAGCGAATATCATGAGCCGTATCAATTGGAGCAACCGCACAGTAACCACCTTTTTTCAATGGGCGATAAGCGTTATTGCCTTCTTCATATTTTTTATTCGTGTTCCAAGCAGCTTCTATATCATCAATAGAAAAAGACGCTTTGTTCATTGATACATTAAAACGCACATCATCAAATAAGAAGAATTCAGGCTCTGGGCCGAAAAAAGCTTGATCCGCAATACCTGTTGAACGCATATAATTTTCTGCACGAATTGCAATAGAGCGCGGATCGCGATCGTAGCTTTGCATTGTCGTTGGTTCATAAACACTACAACGAATAGAAAGCGTTGGAATTTGCGCGAATGGATCGATCACTGCAGTTTCAGCGATTGGCATAAGCAACATATCGGCTTTATTAATGGTCTTCCATCCTTCTACAGAGGAACCATCAAACATCTTGCCGTCTTCAAACATTTCTTCATCCACAAGGCTTACAGGAATGGATACACCATGCTCTTTGCCTTTAATATCGGTGAATCGAAGAAGTACAAATTTCACATTATTTTCTTCAATTAGCTTAAATACATTGGCGATTGCATTTGCGTTTGGCATTAGGGAGTCCTCTATATTAATCCGATTAAAATAAGAAGTGCGCATTATAACGTAACAATACTATTTTTTCATGAGATTTATTTTTCTTATTCTAGTCATAGCAGAAAAAGAAAAATGCATGTATAATTTTTGCCCTTTCGACAAATGTAGAAACGCAGGGTGCAACTCGTTGCGCCATTTTTTATGTAACGATGTAATAAAAATTGCATCTCATCTAATCAAAGCATTAAACAATGAAAAACGAAATTGATATTAAAAAACTCCGTAACATCGCAATTATTGCGCACGTTGACCATGGTAAAACCACTCTTGTAGATAAACTTCTTCAACAATCTGGTACTTTTGAATCTGCACGTGGTGATGTGGATGAACGAGTTATGGACTCAAACGATCTTGAAAAAGAACGTGGCATTACCATTCTTGCAAAAAATACCGCAATTAACTGGAATGGTTATCGCATTAACATCGTAGATACCCCAGGACACGCAGACTTCGGTGGTGAAGTTGAACGCGTACTTTCTATGGTGGACTCTGTTCTATTAGTTGTTGATGCTTTTGATGGCCCAATGCCACAAACGCGTTTCGTAACCCAAAAAGCGTTCGCTCATGGTTTAAAACCTATCGTAGTAATTAATAAAGTTGACCGCCCTGGTGCGCGTCCTGACTGGGTTGTGGATCAAGTATTTGACTTATTCGTAAATCTTGGTGCAACAGATGAACAGTTAGACTTCCCTATTATCTATGCTTCAGCGCTAAATGGTGTCGCAGGTCTTGAGCACGAAGAATTAGCAAAAGATATGACCCCATTATTTGAAGCCATTGTGAAACATGTAGAACCGCCAAAAGTAGAACTTGATGCACCATTCCAAATGCAAATTTCACAATTAGACTACAACAACTATGTAGGTGTTATCGGCATTGGTCGTATTAAGCGCGGTTCGATTAAACCAAACCAACCGGTTACTATCATCAATAGTGAAGGAAAAACTCGTCAAGGTCGTATCGGTCAAGTACTTGGTCACCTAGGTTTACAACGTTATGAAGAAGATGTTGCTTACGCAGGCGATATCGTGGCGATCACTGGTTTAGGTGAATTAAATATTTCTGATACGATTTGTGATATCAACGCAGTTGAAGCGCTTCCATCATTAACTGTTGATGAACCAACAGTAACCATGTTCTTCTGTGTAAATACCTCTCCATTTGCGGGGCAAGAAGGTAAATACGTCACATCTCGTCAAATTCTTGAACGTTTAAATAAAGAATTAGTTCACAACGTGGCATTACGCGTAGAAGAAACACCAAACCCAGATGAATTCCGTGTTTCTGGTCGTGGTGAATTACATCTTTCTGTATTAATCGAAAATATGCGTCGTGAAGGTTATGAACTTGCGGTTTCTCGCCCTAAAGTAATCTATCGTGATATTGACGGTAAAAAACAAGAGCCATACGAACAAGTCACTATTGATGTGGAAGAACAACATCAAGGTTCTGTGATGGAAGCATTAGGTATCCGTAAAGGTGAAGTTCGAGATATGTTGCCAGATGGTAAAGGCCGTGTTCGCTTAGAATACATCATTCCTAGCCGTGGATTAATTGGCTTCCGTGGTGACTTTATGACCATGACTTCTGGTACAGGCTTACTTTACTCAAGCTTTAGCCACTACGATGAAATCAAAGGTGGAGATATCGGTCAACGTAAAAATGGTGTGTTGATTTCTAATGCAACAGGTAAAGCACTGGGTTATGCATTATTTGGCTTACAAGAACGTGGTAAGTTAATGATTGATGCAAACGTAGAAGTTTATGAAGGTCAAATTATCGGTATTCATAGCCGTTCAAATGACTTAACCGTAAACTGCTTACAAGGTAAAAAACTAACCAATATGCGTGCGTCAGGTAAAGACGATGCGATTGTGCTGACTACACCTGTGAAATTCAGTCTTGAACAAGCGATTGAATTTATCGATGACGATGAGTTAGTGGAAGTGACACCTGAATCGATTCGTATCCGTAAAAAACTTTTAACAGAAAACGATCGTAAACGTGCAAATCGTACAACGACAAGTACTAGCACGCATTAATAAATAAAGCTAAACGCTAAAATTTAGAAAAAATTAACCGCATTTTGGGATACAACTAAAGTGCGGTTATTTTTATGCTCAATTTACTAAGGAGAAAGCCTTTCTCTAATCCAATTATCGCTTTCTTTACGATAACGAATGCGATCATGTAAACGGCTTAGGCGACCTTGCCAAAATTCCACGGTTTCTGGCACGATTAAATAGCCACCCCAATAATCTGGTCGAGGCACATTTAACGGATTTTTAGCAGCAACTAATGCGGCTTTTGCTAATAAAGATTTATAATTAGAAATCACCGCACTTTGCTCACTTGCCCAAGCTCCTATACGACTGGTGTAAGGTCGGGTAGCAAAATATTTATCGGATTGTTCTGCTGGGATTTTAACCGCCTTACCTTCAATTCGCACTTGGCGTTCCAATTCAGGCCAAAAAAAAGTCAACGCGACATAAGGATTGTGCTCAATACAACTACCTTTTCGGCTAAGATAATTGGTAAAAAAGACAAAACCTTGCTCATTGACTTCTTTTAGCAAAACCATTCGGCTATTTGGGCGACCTTGTTCATCAACAGTCGCAATATTCATTGCAGTAGGCTCATTGACTTGAGCATGAATAGCCTCTTTTTGCCACTGTTCAAATTGCGAGATTGGATTTTCATGGCAATCATGTTGCGAAAGCACTCGTTTAGTATATTCATCGCGGATATTGTGTAACTCCATTTTCTCTCCTTTTAAATTTGATGAAAAATGCAAATAGAATAAAGGCTGTGAAATCATTCGTCAATTTAAGGAAAAACTGTGGAACTAGCATCATATCATTAAGTAATTCTGCCCCTCCTTCTAGTAAAGCACCTTATTCTGACGAGGTATTCTGGAATTCAGTGAAAAATAAAACTCAAATGACATCGAATCTTGCAATTATTTGAAATATGAGTATTATCTAGCTCCCTATGTTCAACCTCGGGTTCCCTAACCCCGATTTATTTAAACTAAAAAGGTACAACATGAAATTAAACTCTCCGATCTTTAATGATCAACAAAAACGTCGTGCAATCATCTGGCTCAGCTTTTTCCACATATTCATCATTGCAGCGAGCAACTACTTTGTACAAATCCCTTTTGAAATCACGCTAAAATTGACCGCACTTGGTGCAGCAAATGATTTTTCTTTCCACAGCACTTGGGGAACACTCACATTCCCATTTATCTTTTTAGCTACAGATTTAACCGTACGCATTTTCGGTGCGGAAGATGCAAGAAAAATCATCTTCGTGGTGATGTTTCCTGCACTTATTGTAAGTTACGTCATATCTGTTTTATTCTCTGAAAGCAAATTCCAAGGTTTCGAATCATTAACGCATTTTGATCTGTTTGTATTCCGTATTGCTATTGCGAGCTTTGCCGCTTACGTCGTAGGACAATTACTGGATGTGATCGTATTTAACCGCTTACGCCAGTTAAAAACATGGTGGGTGGCGCCAACTAGCTCAATGACATTCGGTTCAATGGCGGATACGTTTGTTTTCTTCAGTGTGGCATTCTACCAAAGTGCAGATCCATTCATGGCTGAACACTGGGCACAACTCGGCTTTGTAGATTACCTGTTTAAGCTATTTATCGGCATTATATTATTCGTACCAGCCTATGGCGTAGTATTAAATGTTATTTTACGAAAACTACAAATGCTCGTAGCTGAACGCGTTCCTGCATAAACCAAATTTCTGACGCATATAAAACAATTAACCCCGCTCTTTTGAGTGGGGTTAATTATTAAAAAGCTCATTAAATCGCTTGAGAGCGCAATAAAACCGCCCCATTATATTCTCTACACTTACATTGCTAAAATAGCGCGGTAAAAAAGTATAAATTTATAACCGCACTTTTTTATATCAAAAAAACATATTTTCTAGCTAAAAGTTATTGGCGCTACCTTCTTATTTTTTTAGAAAATACCGATCTACTTAGTTCTAAAATAGAAGGAATATTTATGCTTTTAACCGGATTACTTTGCGGAATTTTACTCGGATTTGTGATGCAGCGTGGGCGCTTTTGTATTACTGGCGCATTTCGCGATATGTATGCCACCAAAAATAACAAAATGTTTGTAGCCCTTTTATTGGCGATTACCGTGCAATCCATCGGTTTCTTCCTCTTAAAAGAAATCGGTGTATTAAATGTCGATCCAGCTGAAAATTTTGCATTTTTAGCCGTGATTATCGGTGCCTTTGTGTTTGGTGTCGGCATTGTTCTCGCTGGCGGTTGTGCAACTGGCACATGGTACCGAGCTGCAGAAGGCTTAGTCGGCAGTTGGGTCGCGTTATTCACTTATATGTTATTAAGTGCCATCATGCGTACTGGCCCATTAGGCGAATTCAATAAAGCTTTACGCAGTATCAATATTGAACAACGCAATATTTACGATACATTCGGTATATCACCTTGGTGGTTAGTCGCATTATTAACTTTAGTGACAGCTTTCTATGTATACAAACATCTCAGCAAACCAAGCGCAAAAGTCGCGTCATTAAAACCAAAGAAAACGGGACTTGCCCACTTATTATTTGAAAAACGCTGGCATCCATTTTTCTCTGCTGTGTTAATCGGATTAATCGCGCTTGCCGCTTGGCCACTCAGTGTCGCTACTGGTCGTGAGTTTGGACTTGGAATCACTGGTCCATCAGCCAATATCATGCAATTCCTTGTTACTGGCGACGGTAAATTTATTAACTGGGGCGTATTCTTAGTCTTAGGGATTTTTATTGGGTCATTCATCGGCGCGAAAGCAAGCAATGAATTTCGTGTTCGCGTACCGGATGCCACCACGATTCTACGCAGCGGACTCGGCGGTATTCTTATGGGTATTGGTGCAACGCTTGCAGGTGGCTGCTCTATCGGTAATGGCTTAGTCGAAACCGCCTTTTTCTCTTGGCAAGGTTGGGTCTCATTGCCATTGATGATTCTCGGCACTTGGGTGGCCGCCTACTTTACCATTATCCGTCCACAACGTTTAAAATTAACAAAAGCATCATAAGGAGTTTATATGATCGTTAAATTACCTACACTTGGCCTTGTTTGCCCATTTCCTCTCGTTGAAGCTAAGGAAGCCATGGCTAAGTTAAATAAAGGCGATGGCCTAGAAATTGAATTCGACTGCACACAAGCCACCGAGGCTATTCCTGCTTGGGCTGCAGAAGAAGGTTATGAAGTAACAAACTTCGAACAAATTGATGATGCAAAATGGTCAATTACGGTGATTAAATAATAAAAAAGAGCGGTTAAAAACAAAAACATGTTTAACCGCCCTTTTTCAAAAATTAAATTAATTTAACAGGTACTTTCACGACTAATTTTTTAATTTTTTCTGTTTTTCCATTGACTACACAGCAAGGTTTATGCGGTTCGTAAGGATAAAATACAGCGAACATTTTTGGTTTCATTGTGACGGTGAATTTATCATCAATATCTGCACAAAGTTGATAATCATCTGCTTCGTTATAAGATTCATACTGAGACAAATCAGGATAATTAGCGCCAACTTCTATATTTTCCGTACCGCGGATTAACACCTGAACATCTAAGTATTCGTGATGTAACTCTGCTTTTTTGCTGCTTGGTTCTGCTGTTTCTGGTTCCATTACATTCATATAAATTTGATCGTTAATATCATGGCGACCATTTTCTAACGCATTCAAATCTAACGTATTCAAATAATCACATACTTCAGCAATCACTTTTGGTAAACCAACTTTAAAATTTGGGCTGGTTAAGCTGCTAATAATCATAGAATTTTCCTTATAGTGGATAAAAGTTACACTATGATACCAAGTCGGTTAAATGAAATAAAGTTACCAATCACACAAAAACCTCTGTATAATGCTTAGGCTTTATTTTCTACATTAGCGTGCGGCTATCAAAAGCAATTTTAAGCGCTCGAAAGTGCGGTTGTTTTTACAAAAGATTTCTTTTGCTAGTCGCAATCTGGAAAATAAAGCTTTGTTTTAAATATTATTTTGAAGGAAAACATTGTGAATCCAATTGTTAAACAATTTAAATACGGTCAACATACCGTTACTCTAGAAACCGGCGCGATTGCACGTCAAGCAACTGCTGCGGTGATGGCAAGCATGGACGATACCACGGTATTCGTGACTGTTGTTGCTAAAAAAGATGTGAAAGAAGGTCAAGACTTCTTCCCATTAACCGTAAACTACCAAGAGCGTACTTATGCGGCGGGTAAAATCCCTGGTGGATTCTTCAAACGTGAAGGTCGTCCATCTGAAGGCGAAACTTTAATTGCACGTTTAATCGACCGTCCAATTCGTCCATTATTCCCAGAAGGTTTCTTCAACGAAATCCAAGTTGTGGCAACTGTAGTTTCTGTAAACCCACAAATCAGCCCAGACTTAGTGGCTATGATTGGTGCTTCTGCAGCATTAACCTTATCTGGTGTACCTTTCAACGGTCCTATCGGTGCAGCGCGCGTTGGTTTTATTGACAACCAATTCGTATTAAACCCAACTATGGCTGAACAAAAACAAAGCCGTTTGGACTTAGTGGTTGCTGGTACTGACAAAGCCGTATTAATGGTTGAATCTGAAGCTGATATCTTAACTGAAGAACAAATGTTAGCGGCAGTCGTATTCGGTCATCAACAACAACAAGTTGTGGTTGAAGCAATCAAAGAATTTGCAAAAGAAGCGGGCAAACCACGTTGGGATTGGGTTGCACCACAACCAAACACAGATTTAATCAATAAAGTAAAAGCAATTGCTGAAGCACGTTTAGGCGATGCATACCGCATTACTGAAAAACAATCACGTTACGAACAAATCGATGCAATTAAAGCAGATGTAATTGCGCAAATCACAGCTGAAGATGAAGATATTAGCGAAGGTAAAATCGTGGATATTTTCACCGCACTTGAAAGCCAAATCGTTCGTGGACGTATCATTGCAGGTGAACCACGTATTGATGGTCGTACCGTTGATACCGTTCGTGCATTAGACATTTGCACTGGTGTATTACCACGTACTCACGGTTCTGCGATTTTCACCCGTGGTGAAACGCAAGCATTAGCTGTTGCAACGTTAGGTACAGAACGTGATGCACAAATCATTGATGAATTAACGGGTGAACGTCAAGATCACTTCTTATTCCACTACAACTTCCCTCCATACTCTGTAGGTGAAACGGGTATGATTGGCTCACCAAAACGTCGTGAGATCGGTCACGGTCGTTTAGCAAAACGTGGTGTAGCGGCTGTTATGCCAAGCCTTGCGGAATTCCCGTACGTAGTGCGTGTTGTATCTGAAATCACTGAATCTAACGGTTCTTCTTCTATGGCATCTGTATGTGGTGCGTCTTTAGCATTAATGGATGCGGGCGTTCCAATCAAAGCTGCTGTTGCAGGTATCGCAATGGGCTTAGTGAAAGAAGAAGAGAAATTCGTGGTCCTTTCAGATATCTTAGGTGATGAAGACCACTTAGGTGATATGGACTTTAAAGTAGCGGGTACACGTGAAGGTGTGACCGCCCTTCAAATGGATATCAAAATTGAAGGTATCACCCCTGAAATTATGCAAATTGCATTAAACCAAGCGAAAAGTGCACGTATGCACATTCTTGGTGTAATGGAACAAGCAATCCCTGCACCACGTGCAGATATTTCTGACTACGCACCGCGCATCTACACAATGAAAATTGATCCTAAGAAAATCAAAGATGTCATTGGTAAAGGTGGCGCAACAATTCGTTCACTAACTGAAGAAACTGGTACATCAATTGACATTGATGACGATGGTACAGTGAAAATTGCCGCAGTAGATAGTAATGCAGCGAAAAACGTAATGGGACGTATTGAGAAAATCGTTGCAGAAGTTGAAGCTGGCGCAATTTACAAAGGTAAAGTTACTCGTCTTGCTGATTTTGGTGCATTCGTAGCAATCGTTGGAAATAAAGAAGGTTTAGTTCATATTTCTCAAATTGCTGAAGAGCGCGTAGAAAAAGTTAGCGATTACCTCCAAGTAGGCCAAGAAGTAAACGTAAAAGTTGTTGAAATCGATCGTCAAGGTCGTATTCGTTTAACAATGAAAGACTTGGCTCCGAAACAAGAAACTGAAATTAACCAAGAAGATTCTGTAGAAGAACAAGAATAATCTTGGAATATCGAATCAAAACTTGGTAGCATTCGCTGCTAAGTTTTGTTGTTTTCCAACTTTTAGGCATAAAGAAAGCAAATGCGGTGTTTTCGCTTATCTCGCCATTTTATAGTCTATTTATTTAGCTTATGTGCGATCTTATTCCTTGCAGGCTGTGTTCAGTCTAGGGGCGGTTTTGTGTCTAGAAATCATGTCGTGTTGGCTGAGCAAAACCCGAATACTCACTTTGAACAGGAAGTGATGATCGTGCGATTAAGCCAAGTACTACTCGTTGGAAAAATGAGTAATGAAGAACGTGCATCGCTACATTTCGAACGTGGCGTACTCTATGATTCCCTTGGATTATGGGGACTTGCTCGTTACGATTTTACTCAAGCCCTTGCATTACAGCCTAAAATGGCATCTGTGTACAATTACTTAGGGCTTTATTTATTGCTTGAAGAAGATTACGACGGCGCATTGGAAGCATTTAATACGGTGTTTGAATTAGATTCAAGTTATGACTATACCCACCTTAATCGTGGTTTAAATTTTTATTATGTAGGGCGCTACCATCTTGCTCAGCAAGATTTCTTACAGTTCTACCAAGCCGATACAAAAGATCCCTATCGTGTCTTATGGCTATATTTGAACGAACAAAAATTAAAACCACAAGAAGCCCAAACAAACCTTGTTGAACGAGCAAAAGGGCTATCAGAGGACTTCTGGGGTACAAACATCGTTCAATATTACTTAGGACACATCTCTGTAGAAGAATTACAACAACGAGCAAGTGAATTTGCTGAAAATTCACAACAATATGCTGAAATTCTCACAGAAACCTATTTTTATCTAGCAAAACAAAAACTCAATGTAGGGCTAGTAGATGAAGCGGCAGCTTTATTTAAACTAGCTATGGCAAATCAGGTTTATAACTTTGTTGAGTATCGTTTTGCCGCGTTTGAACTAATGAAATTAAAACCGGTTCAAACAGAAGACGAAAAAGAAGAGAAAAGTGCGGTAACAAAAGCGATTGTTTTCTAAAAATCAATCAAAACTCACCGCTCTTTACAGTAGAACGAATAGAAAAATTCATTCGCTCTGCTCAACTTAATAAACCGAAGGCCTCTTTGAGCTTTCCTTATTTATATTCGAGTATTTTAATGACTGACAAAATTACTTTTAATGACTTAGGCTTACCTGAGTTCATCTTAAAAGCTGTTTCTGACTTAGGTTTTGAAACCCCTTCTCCAATTCAACAAGCTTGTATCCCGCATTTGCTCAATGGCAATGATGTGCTAGGTATGGCACAAACGGGTAGTGGTAAAACCGCTGCCTTTGCACTGCCTTTATTAGCGCAAATCGATCCAAGTGAAAAGCATCCACAAATGTTAGTGATGGCGCCTACTCGCGAACTTGCTATTCAAGTTGCCGATGCGTGCGAACAATTTGTTAAATATGCGCATGACTCCCGCATTGTTACCTTATATGGTGGTCAACGTTATGACATTCAACTTCGTGCATTAAAACAAGGCGCACAAGTGGTTGTGGGTACACCTGGTCGTATTCTTGACCATATTCGTCGCGGAACATTAAATCTTTCTGAACTTCGTTTTATCGTATTAGATGAAGCAGATGAAATGCTACGCATGGGTTTCATTGATGATGTAGAAACCGTCATGGCAGAATTACCAGAAAATCACCAAACAGCGTTATTCTCTGCAACAATGCCTGAACCGATCCGTCGTATTACGAAACGTTTTATGAATGATCCAAAAGAAGTGAAGATCAAAGTTAATAACGAAAATGCCCCAGATATCGACCAAAGTTGTTGGTATGTGCACGGCGTGCGTAAAAATGAAGCCCTTCTTCGTTTCTTAGAAGTGGAAGATTTTGATGCAGCGATTATCTTTGCTCGCACTAAAACTGGTACGTTAGACATTACAGAACTACTTGAAAAAAATGGTTTCCGTTCTGCCGCACTTAATGGTGATATGACACAACAATTGCGCGAGCAAACACTCGATCGCTTACGTAACGGCAGTTTAGATATTGTTGTGGCAACCGATGTAGCCGCACGCGGTATTGATATTGAACGCATCAGCCTTGTGGTGAACTACGACATTCCGCTTGATGCAGAATCTTATGTACACCGAATTGGCCGTACTGGTCGTGCTGGTCGTTCTGGTCGTGCTTTATTGTTCGTTGAACCTCGCGAGCGTCGTTTACTTCGTAATATTGAACACCTAATGAAAAAAGGTATCAATGAAGTGGAATTGCCAAATCATCTTGTGTTACAAGAATGCCGCCGCAAAAAATTTGTCGCCAAAATTACGAAACAACTCGAGCATCACGATTTAGAGCAATATCGTAGTTTATTAGAAGACTTATTCACAGCCGATCAGGATCAAGAAAATATTGCTGCAGCAATGTTGATGCTGCTTCAAGGCAAACAAAAACTCATTCTTCCACCTGATCCACCAATGGAAAAACGTCGTCGTGAACGTAATGAACGAGGTGATCGCCGTGAAAATCCACGTTCAGCTGAACGTCGTGGCGAACGTAAAGGCTATGGAAATCCACAACCAATGGATTTATATCGTATCGAAGTCGGTCGTGCAGATGGTGTAGAAGTTCGCCATATCGTTGGTGCGATTGCTAACGAAGGCGATATTAACAGCCGTTATATTGGTCATATTAAACTTTATGATGATTACACTACCGTTGAATTGCCACAAGGTATGCCGAAAGAATTATTGCAACAATTCGGTAAAACACGCGTATTGAATAAACAAATGCAAATGTCTTTCTTAGGTGCTGTGAAGTCTGATAGTTCCCGTGGTGGCGATGATTTTAACGGTAAACGTAAAGGCCGTAGTGGCGATTTCCGTGGAGAACGCGGACGTAATGAACGCGGTGGTGACAATCGTGGAAATCGTAAATTTAATGAAAAAAGTAACCGCTCTTTTAGCGATAAACCACGCCGTGATCGCCGAGGATAATATCCTTGTGATATAAAGAATAGCGCTATTTCCTAATGTTTTGCCATCATTTAAAATTTAGCACTATTGATAAAGTAGAATTAGCCCCTTGCACCTCAAGGGGCTTTTTATTGTCTATTGGTTAAATTCTAGCTACAATCCCGCAAGCTTTTTATATAGGAAAAATCATTGAAAGGTCTCTTTTTACGTATTATTACTGCCTTGGCTTTGTTGCTTTGGGCTATTGATATGGTATTCCCATGGCAATTTTTACGCCATGCAGAAGAAAACCACTATACAGCAATTCAAGAACGAGGCTCACTCATGGTGGGCACAATGAACAATCCTATTTCTTATTTTATAAATAAAGACGGCGAACGAGGCTTTGAATATGACTTGGCTAAAGCATTTGCTGATTCACTAGGTGTAGAACTCGAAATTAAAACTTTCGATAATCAAGAACAATTATTTAATGAGTTAGATAAGCATAATATTGATTTAGCTGCGGCTCACCTTTTATATCATCCTAATAATGCTGAACGTTTCCAAATTGGCCCAGCATATCATTCAGCTTCATGGCAATTAGCTTATCGAAAAAATGAACAACGTCCTAAAAATCTAGGAGATATTAAGAAAGAAATTTATATCGCTAACAACTCATCGTTGGAAGAAACACTAAAAGAATTACAAAAACAATATCCACAATTAACTTGGAAAAGAAATCAAGCGTTCACTCAAGAAGAACTATTGCTACAACTATCTGAAGGAAAAATTCCTTACGTTATTGCAAATTCCATTGATATCGCAGCGCTCCAACAAATCAAACCAGAATTAGCCATTGCCTTTGATATTACTGATGAAGCAAACATTCACTGGTATTTACCGAATAATGCCTACAATGATTTGCAAGCTGCCTTACTCAATTTTATGAATAATGCACAAGAAACTGGGCTAGTCGATAATTTAAAAGAAAAATATTTAGGGCATATTTCACAATTTGATTACGTCGATACGCGCTCTTATATGAAGGCAATTGAAAATACACTGCCACAATTCTCACCGCTCTTTGAAAAATATAAAGGTGAATTAGATTGGCGATTACTCGCAGCGGTCGCTTATCAAGAGTCTCATTGGAATCCAGATGCAACATCACCTACGGGCGTGCGTGGCATAATGATGTTAACGAAAGATACCGCTCAACATATGAAAATCAGCGATAGAACAGATCCTGAACAAAGCATTAAAGCGGGATCAGAATATTTACACTGGCTGATTAGTCAAATTCCAGAAACCATTGAAAAAGAAGAAAGAATTTGGTTTGCCTTAGCCGCCTATAACATGGGACTGGGCCACTTAATTGATGCACGTCGTTTAACTAAAAATCTTGGAGGAAATCCAGATAATTGGCTCGATGTGAAAAAAAATCTGCCTTTATTAGCAGAAAAACGCTATTATTCCCAGCTGAAATATGGCTATGCGCGAGGCTATGAAGCCCATCAATATGTAGAAAATATTCGCCGCTATATGAATAGCATTGTGAATTATCATCGAGTCCAAGAAAATCAAACAACGAATGATAATGCCAACAACGAAAGTGCGGTTGAAAATTCAGAAAAAATAAAAGAAAAAAAGGATAAATAAAATGTTAAAACGCAAAACTTTTCTTAAAAAGAAAACCAATTTACAACAAACCTCTTTATCACGTAACCTACGTTTGAGACGCTTGAAACACCGTAAACAACAGCAATTTGCGAGACATTCATTACAATTTGTCGTACAAGAAATTTGTTGTTAATTAAAGCATCTCTATCCAACAGAAAACGGGTTAAAACTTATTAGTCTTAACCCGTTTTTTATCAAAATTTATACTGTTTAGCTTAAGCTAAAGGAATCTCTGCATCTGGCTCGCCAGTTAAGCGATTACGTAAATCGCGACGAATAATCTCAATAGTCCAGAACCAGAAAATATGACCAACTAGTTCTGAAATATGTTCATATAGCGGCCATTCTGCAACTGGTGGGGTTAAACCTAGTGCTGGGAAAGTAATATAGTGCACGCAAATATTAGCAATAATCCCTGCTCCAATACCTTGCCAAAATTTAATTTTTGGAAAACGTTCTGCGACTAAGCAATAACCAATCGCAAAAACTAAAGAAAAGATCATATGAGTAACACCAATCCAATTGAATGCATGATCAGCAAAGGTAAATGCAGCATCAGTTGGATCAATACCTAAATAATCACGTAAAAACACATGTGGTGGATTTAAAAATGCACGGGAACATACTGCCAGCACTTGATCTTGTGTTAAACCTGTAATATCCACTTTACAAGCGGCCGCAAAGAAATCGATTGGACTACGCGGTGGAAATGGATGCTCTGCGCCCCATTTAACAAAAGCGGAAATAATCCCTGCAACGATACCAACAAATACTGCCACGCCATAACGACGACGGTTTGCTGGACTTTGAGTAAAAATACCTGACATATTTTGCTCTCCAATAAAAGTAAAGAAAAAATAACCGCACTTTTATGCCATTATTTATACAATTTAAAGTGCGATCCCTATTTTGTCGATATAACAAAATATGGGTAGAATACTAGAATGTTTTGTGGATTAGTCAAGTTATTATTCTGATTTCACACCAAGGTTCCCAATTTTCACGCCTAATAATCCAATAAAAACAGGATCAAAATAATCACCCAGAAATTTGAATAACTCATTTAGTTCTGTAAAAGAGCGTTGAATTTTTATTTGATCTTCTACTTTACGCACAAACTCAAAACGTATTCTATTTTCTTCAAAATATGCCGTTAAAGTTAGGTAGATAGTTTCAAAAAAATGGCTTTTAGCCCCCTCTTCACCAGGATCGCTAATGCGTACATTCCATGTATTATTAAATAGGACTTGAGGCTGATTTGACATATTTATACTCCTTTTTACTATTTTTAGCCTAAGAAAAACCCGATTATAAAGTTTCTGTAATCAAAAAATTTATAATCGGGCTTTTCAAACATTTTCCCTGCGTATTTCGCTTTACGTTGGTAACTCCCCTTCCCTTTACGTTTTTTCTCAACACGCTGACGAAATAGTTTGTCATGTAATAATGCCATCACTGCATTATCTTTTATCACTCCTCGAGTGTGCAAATAAATGGTTTCATTTTCAACCGCACTTTTTTGTTTCTTTCCCATAACTTTTCCTCAAAAAAGCCGCGGAAGGATTTCCACGGCTGGAGTATTATACGCGCAAACGTTTAAATTACAAAATCTCAAGTACACTTTCTGGCGGACGCCCGATTTTAGCTTGATTACCATTGATAACGATTGGACGTTCAATAAGCGCTGAATGTTCACTCATGGCTTTTAATAATTCAGCTTGAGAGAGCTCTAAATTATCTAAATTTAAGCTTTTATATAAATCATCTTTCGTACGCATCATTTGGCGCACATCATCAATCCCTAATTTTTGGGCAATGCTTTGTAATTCATTAACGGAATACTGCTTTTGCAAATACAATTCAACTATTGGCTGAACACCTTGATTTTCTAATAATGCTAGCGTTTCACGGCTTTTTGAACAACGAGGGTTGTGATAAATAACGACAGACATAGGATTTCCTTTTAGTAGCTATAAACACTATAAATTTTAACTTATAATGGCAAAAAATACTTATAGGAAAAGAAATTATGCTAGAAATGTTGAAAAGCTGGTACTCGCGTCGCTTAAGCGATCCACAAGCGATGGGACTATTAGCAATATTATTATTTGGATTTATCTCCATTTATTTTTTTGGAGATTTAATCGCACCTTTGTTGATTGCTCTAGTACTATCCTATTTACTAGAAATGCCGATCAATTTTTTGCATCAACATTTAAAATGTCCAAGAATGTTAGCGACAATCATCATTTTTGGTGGCTTTATTGGACTAGCGACAATCTTCTTTTTAATCCTCATGCCAATGTTATGGAATCAAACTATTTCCTTATTAAGTGATTTGCCAGCAATGTTTAATAAGCTCAATGAATGGTTACTAAACTTACCTGAGCATTATCCTGAACTCATCGACTATTCAATGGTAGATTCTATTTTCAATTCTGTGCGAGAAAAAATCCTTGGTTTTGGTGAATCTGCGGTAAAACTTTCTTTAGCCTCCATTATGAACTTGGTTTCTTTAGGGATTTATGCCTTTTTAGTGCCATTAATGATGTTTTTTATGTTGAAGGATAAATCAGAACTTTTACAAGGCGTGAGCCGTTTCTTACCGAAAAATAGAAACTTGGCCTTCAAAGTATGGAAAGAAATGCAACAGCAAATTTCCAACTACATTCATGGAAAATTATTAGAAATACTGATTGTCACGCTCATCACTTACATTATTTTCTTAATATTCGGGCTAAATTACCCGCTCTTATTGGCTTTTGCGGTGGGGCTTTCAGTTCTTGTTCCTTATATTGGTGCGGTAATTGTTACGATTCCTGTTGCATTGGTTGCGTTATTCCAATTTGGAATCAGCCCAACATTTTGGTATATCATCATCGCTTTTGCTGTGAGCCAGCTCTTAGATGGAAACTTACTCGTCCCTTATTTATTTTCTGAAGCAGTGAATTTACATCCATTGATTATTATCATTTCAGTATTAATTTTCGGTGGTTTATGGGGATTTTTGGGCGTATTCTTTGCCATTCCCTTAGCGACTTTAGTGAAAGCCGTTATAAATGCCTTACCTCAAGATTAGAAGTCTAAATTAAAAAGTAATACAAATAAAAAAATAGTTAACCATGAATTTTTGGTTAACTATTTTTTATTGAAGTTTATTCTAAGAATAGAATTTAACTAAGGTAATTCGTCAATTTCCTTATCTACTTTAGGCGGGATCATATGTTCACGGCGTAATCCAACATCGTATGCAATTGCGATTGCAATAAAGATTGAAGAATATGTACCAAATCCAATACCCACAAGTAACGCTAAAGAGAAGTTATGAATTGATGGACCGCCGAAAAAGAACAATGCAATAACAACAATTAATGTTGTAGCAGAGGTCATGATGGTTCTTGATAAAGTTTGCGTTAAAGAAACATCAATAATATCAATCGTATCTAGACGTCTTATTTTTCTAAAGTTTTCACGCACACGGTCAAAGACCACGATACTATCGTTAATAGAATAACCCACAACAGATAAAATCGCTGCAACGAAGGTTAAATCAATTTCGATTTGTAACGCTGAAAACACGCCAAGAGTAATAATTACGTCATGCGCAAGGGATGCGATACCGCCGAAACCTAAACGCCATTCAAAGCGAGAACCTACATAAACTAGCATCATGGCTAATGTCGCTAATGTCGCATACACAGCACCTTGTGCCAATTCTTCCCCTACGTTTGGTCCAACGAATTCAACACTACGAATCTTTATACCAGAATCTACTTCTTGGAGCATTCCTTTTACGCGATCGCCAATGCCTGAATCATTATCCGTCGCTGGTAAACGAATCATGACATCTTGAACAGAACCTGTTGTCTGCACAATTGGGCTTTCAATACCATTTTCATGGAGCTTACCACGGATTTTTTCTAAGTCTGCAGATTGTGAAAAATGGGTATCAAAAACAACCCCGCCGGTAAAATCCAATCCCCAGTTAAAGCCTTTTGATACGATAAAAAATAGCGAAACGGCCATTAAAAGTGCGGAAAAAACATAGCCCCATTTACGCACTTTCATAAATTCGGTCAATGGGAACGGGAGTTTAATCCCATTGACTTCACGGATAAAATGTCCGTCTTTATCTTTTGCAAAAATTTTCATCGTTCCCTACCTAAATTGATAATTTCTTAAGTTGTTTACCGCCATAAAGCGCATTAACTAATGCTCGAGTTCCTGTAATTGCGGTAAACATTGAAATTGCCACACCAAGTGAAAGCGTAATCGCAAATCCTTGAATTGGACCTGTCCCCACTGCATACAAGATAATTGCAGTTAAAATTGTCGTTAAGTTCGCATCAAAAATTGAGCTAAACGCCCCGTTGTAACCTTCATTGATTGCTTGTTGAATTGGACGACCATTGCGAATTTCTTCTTTAATACGTTCAAAAATCAACACGTTTGCATCCACCGACATACCTAAGGTTAATACGATACCAGCAATCCCTGGCATGGAAAGTGTCGCACCAGGTAAAATAGACATTAAACCCACTAACAACACGATATTAATGACCAAAGCAAAACTTGCGATAATACCGAACATTTTGTAGTAGAACAGCATAAATAAAATCACAGCGATGAGTCCCCAAAAGCTCGCATTAATCCCTTGCTCCACATTTTGTGCCCCCAAAGATGGGCCAATTGTACGTTCTTCAACAATTTGAATTGGTGCAATTAATGCGCCAGATTTCAGTAAGGTAGAAAGGTTATGCGCTTCCGCGATACTATCAACACCAGTAATTTGGAAATTAGAACTGAAACGACCTTGGATCGTCGCCACATTAATGACTTCCTCATGTTTTTCTAAAATAGTTTTACCATTTTCGTCTTTTTTACCGTTATCTTTATATTCAACATAAAGCGTTGCCATTGGTTTCTTGTAATATTTTTTGGTAGTTTGAGACATAATCTCACCACCTTCACCATCCAAGGTTACACTCACTTGCGGGGTACTTGAATGCTGATCTAAACCAGAACTTGAATTAATAATATGCTCACCACCTAAGACCGCGCGTTTAAATAATGCAACAGGATGACCTTGGCGATCATATTTAACTTCCGAATCAGCTGGTAACATATTACGAGAAATTGCATCGGCCGTAACATTTTGATTTACGATACGAAATTCAAGCGTTGCAGTTGCACCCAAAATTTCTTTTGCACGTGCGGTATCTTGAACACCTGGTAACTCAATAACAATACGTTCAGCACCTTGACGTTGAATAACCGCCTCAGATACCCCTAATTCAGCAACACGTTTACGTAAAATCGTTAAGTTTTGCTCAATTGCTAAGTCGCGTGCTTCATTTAATGCTGAAGTTGAAAGACCTAAATTGATACTATCGTTATCCAACTCTGTGATATCTAAGGTTGGATGCAACTGATGAATAATACGTTCCGCTTTAGAGCGTTGACTTGCATCGGCCAATGTGACAGAAGTACCAAAATGCTCAGTATTTTTAATTGCCGTATATTGAATTTTTTCTTTGCGAAGTTCGTTACGTAAACTGTCTTGTAATTGCTCTTGGCGTTTTACAAGTGCAGCATTCATATCAACTTCCATTAAAAAACGAACCCCACCGCGTAAGTCTAATCCCCATTTCATTGGGTTAGCACCAAACATACTTAACCAAGCTGGAGTGGCAGGAGCTAGGTTTAATGCAGTGGTGTAATTATTGCCAAGACGTTCAGCAATTTTATCTTTAGCAAGGAGTTGATCATCGGTATTAGTGAAACGAGCTAGAATTGAGCCGTTCTCAAGCACGACAGATTTGGTTGGAAGATTGTTGGTTTTAAGCACATCTTGAACTTGTCCAAGCACGCTAGTATTCGCTTCTTGACCGCGCGTACCAGAAATTTGAACCGCAGGATCTTCACCATAAATATTTGGAAGAGAATATAAAATCCCGATGGCCACAATAAAAATAACCATCAAATTCTTCCATAATGGATAACGGTTTAACATAGTTTTCCTTTTCTTTTCTAACGCACAGAGCCACAATTCGTGGCTCTGGAAAATAATTTAACGTTACTCTTAAAGTGATTTTAATGAACCTTTAGGAAGAACGCTTACAATGTAGTTACGATTAATCGTAATTTCTGTCGTGTCGTTTAACGCAATCACGATGCTATCGCTACCTTCGGTTACTTTAGTAATTTTGCCGATTAAACCACCAGCGGTTAAAACTTCAGTACCTTTTGCAAGCTCAGACATCAATTTTTTGTGTTCTTTATTGCGTTTAGCTTGCGGGCGATAAATCATAAAGTAAAAAATTAAACCAAAGATCACGAAAATAAATAACGTGGACATCGGGTTTTGTGCTTCCATTGTATGTTTTCCTTGTTAATTTAAGTTAAAAATTGCGCTTAAAATACCATAAATTGGCTCATTGGGAAAGGTGAACCACGCCCAATATCCTACGTTATGGCGATTAATTTTATTTTTTCAAGATAACGATAAATTCTTTTTCCGAAGCGTAATATTGCTCGACCAAGGCAACAGAATTTTCTTCTGCAAAAATAGAAAAATTTTCAACCGCACTTTCAAGGTTTAAGATCAACATTAGCTCATCATTTTTATCCAAATTTTTTAAGGCTTTTTTGGCACTTAAAAGAGGAATTGGACATCGAAGTGCGGTTAAATTGAGCTGATATTTCATTCTTTCACTTGACGACGAGCACTCATGCTCTTGCCCATTTCAGCCAAAATATCCGCACTTAAGCATTCACGCCCCATTTCAAATAGCGGTTCTTCTAATGCAATATGACGATCATAACCTTGAACAAAGCGTTCAATTAAATGCTCATCAATATTTTGACGTTGTTCAGAAATAAGCTCTTCTAACTGCGCAGATAGTGCATTCCAATTTTCATGCAAATAGTCGTGCTGTTTTTCTAATTCATCAATGGAAGTTTGTGCTTGCGGAGCCACTTTGACTAATTGAGGGAAAAAATCTAATTCTTCATCCTCGTGGTGTAAAGGTGCGGCACGATTGAAATAAGTTAAAATCTGCTCGACATCATTTAACACAGCCTGAGTATAGCCATGTTTTTCTAGATAATCAGGTAAAATGCTTAACTGACGACAAAAACGTTTTACCTTACTATGACAGGCATAAAGCATTTCAATAGGTTCATTCCAGGTGGCGAATTGTTGAGGTTCAAGAATTTGCATAAGGTTTCCTTTGTTAAAAAGTGCGGTCAAAAAACGCTTCATTTTTCTACCGCACTTTCATCAATTATGATTTATCCGCTAATTGTAATGGTGGAACAGGTTTGCCCATGCGAGCATAGAATTCCACGATAAAATCATCAAAACGATCGTCTTCAATCGCTTGACGAATTTCCGCCATTAAACGTTGATAATAGCGTAAATTGTGAATGGTATTTAAGCGTGCACCTAAAATTTCACCGCATTTATCTAAATGATATAAATACGCTTTGGTGTAATTTTTACAGGTGTAGCAATCACATTCAGGATCCAATGGGCTGGTATCATCACGATATTTTGCATTACGGATTTTGACAATGCCGTCTGTCACGAATAAATGACCGTTACGTGCATTGCGGGTTGGCATTACACAGTCGAACATATCAATACCACGACGTACGCCTTCCACTAAATCTTCCGGTTTACCCACGCCCATTAAATAGCGTGGTTTATCAGCCGGGATTTGTGGACAAATATATTCCAAAATACGGTGCATATCTTCTTTAGGTTCGCCTACCGCTAAACCGCCCACCGCATAACCGTCAAAGCCAATATTCACTAGGCCTTCTAATGATACTTTGCGTAATTCTTCAAACACGCCGCCTTGAATAATACCGAATAGCGCATTTTTATTGCCTAATTCATCAAAGCGATCGCGGCTGCGTTTTGCCCAACGAAGAGACATTTCCATGGATTTTTTCGCATAATCGAAAGTCGCTGGATAAGGCGTACATTCATCGAAAATCATCACGATGTCAGACCCTAAATCATATTGAATTTCCATGGATTTTTCAGGTGAAAGGAAAATGCGCTCACCGTTAATTGGGTTTTGGAATTTCACGCCTTCCTCGGTGATTTTACGTAATTTACCTAAACTAAATACTTGGAAGCCGCCACTGTCTGTCAAAATCGGACGATGCCATTGCATAAAATCGTGCAAATCACCGTGTTTACGCATCACTTCCTGTCCAGGACGAAGCCATAAATGGAAGGTGTTACCCAGTAAAATTTCTGCACCTGTCGCACGCACTTCTTCTGGGGTCATGCCTTTCACGGTGCCATAAGTACCCACCGGCATAAATGCAGGTGTTTCTACGCTGAACGTGCCTTGTGGACGTTCAAATACCAAGCGACCACGACGTGCATTGCCGCTTGTTTTATCTAATTCATACTTCATTTTTGCTCCAACGAATAAACAGTTCGAAGATTTTTTTGAACAAAAAAGCCTGTTAAAAAATACAGGCCTTGTGATATCATATTTCCAATGCTCTTTGAGCAGAGGCGGATCTGCTAAAATCAGTCCGCCAGTATGCACCTGACGGGCTGTTTGAGTAGATCCTTCATTTGTAATCAAATTGAGGATAAAAACTATGATTAATCTCATTATTAAACTAATCATTGTTATTCTACTTTGCCTACTATTGAAAGGTAGCGCTGGCTAGGTAGATTCTCCGACAAGAGATGGTTACCGCCATCTCTTGTTCTTTATTGTAGGTGCTGACTAATTACAAGTCAAACAACTTATTCCAATCCTCTCACATTAGAATTTTTATTAATAAACATCGCATCGCCATAACTAAAGAAACGATATTTTTCTTGCACTGCATGCTTATACGCATTCATGGTATTTTTATAACCAGCAAAAGCTGAAACTAACATAATCAAAGTGCTTTCAGGTAAGTGGAAATTAGTAATTAAGCAATCCACCACTCGGAATTTTTTTCCTGGATAAATAAAAATAGAGGTATCAGAAAAATAAGGCTCAATTAAATCTGGATTGCCAAATTCTTCAGCAGAAAGCGCCGCACTTTCAATAGAACGAACAGAAGTCGTTCCCACTGCAATAACACGTTTACCCGCTTTCTTTGTTGCAATAATTGCATTGCAAACTTCTTGAGAAACTTCTACGTATTCTGCATGCATCACATGATCTTCAATATTTTCGACTCGAACAGGCTGGAATGTGCCCGCGCCTACATGCAATGTGACAAATTCAAAATTCACGCCTTTAGCTTTGAGTTTCTCAAGTAAGTTCTCATCAAAATGTAATCCTGCTGTTGGCGCTGCGACAGCACCTGGTACTTTACTATAAACCGTTTGATAACATTCTTGATCGGCTTCTTCATCGGGACGGTCAATATAAGGCGGTAATGGCATATGTCCAATGGTTTGCAACACATCTAAAAGAGCGGTTGATTTATCACTTAATTCCACTTCAAACAATGCACCATGACGCGCAGTCATTACCGCTTTAATTCCATTATTTTCGCCTAATTTATCTTCACCTAAAAATAATTCAGTTCCTTCTTTTGGTGATTTTGATGAACGAATATGCGCTAAGAAACGATGCTCATCTAACATGCGTTCAACTAAAACTTCAATTTTTCCACCGCTAACTTTACGTCCAAACATTCTTGCAGGAATAACCCGAGTATTATTGAAAATCAATAAATCGCCTTTATCAATTAAATCCAATACATCTGAAAAAGTGCGATCAATTACCGCGCCATTTTCTCCATTCAAATGTAATAAACGGCAAGATGATCTATCCTCTTTGGGATAGCGAGCAATAAGTTCATCAGGTAAATCGAAATTAAAATCTGAAACACGCATAATAAAGTTTAGGTTAAATAAAATAGGCGGTAAGTCTAGTTTGAATCGGGGATGATCTCAAGAAAAAATAAAAATCTTATCTTCTATTCATAGTTAAACTTTTTTATTTATCTATTGAGGTGATGCAAGTTAAGAGTTATTTAAGATAGAAAAATGGCTAGCAATTACGCTAGCCATTTTGATGAATTATAAATTTGCTTTTTTAGTTGCTTTTGCGTTTACATCACAGTTTTTGATGATGATCTTATCGCTAGTTTTGCCTTTTTGAATTAAATTCACTGGCACAACAGAATCAAATTTATCTAAAGTTAAACCACTATCTACATTCCAAACATAGTCACCAGAAGTGAAACTTATAAAATCGTTTTGTGATTTATCACGAGCAAAATCTTTTGCAATAATTTTGTTACCTAAACTAACCATTGCCGCAACTGGCTCTTGGTTTTCAAATTGATACACTGCAGTCACTGTTTTTTTATTGCAAGAATAAACTACTGTTTTGTCAGTAATAGTTGACGCAGTTTGAGCTGCCATTTGAGTCGATGCATTTTCCATTATTGGCGCATCTTTTGCACATGCAGATAATACAACAGCGGCAGCAAATGCCGGTAAAACTTTAGTGAAGTTCATTATTAAATCCTCTTAATTAAGCCCCAATCTGACTGAGGCGCTACTTAGATACGTTAAATAAAATAAAGTTCTATTTTAAAGTAAAAATTTGTTGAGATAAAAACTAAACAACTCGTTAAACAAATCAACCTATCTACGAATGATGTTTTACCAACGATAACCTAATTTCAAGCCTATATTTTGCTGTTTATCTAATTGCGAACCTTTCGATTGTGAGATAGCAGCAGAAAATTGGAAATGTAAAATTTCCGTACTTAATCCAACCTCTTTTTGCCAATAACGTCCAAATGGCTGTTGTAATGTAGCACTATTCACTTTGATTTGCATATTGGCATTAGATGCATCAACATAATTGACTGAGAAATAAGGCTTAATCGTGATATTATTAGTTGGTGTAAAAGTATAATCGACTCGTACACCTGTATTATAGCGATTAAATACAAGGCTAGGTGTTTGAACTCTCACGCCTTCCGATTGATAGTTTTCACGTTCAATAAAATAGCGATTCCCCCCTAAATAAGGCTGAATACCTAATTGCCCTAAGCGGAACTGATAACTTGCATTTACACCATAATTTACCACTTTACGATAAATTTTTCGGCTTTGTTCTCCTGCGGTTTTACTTACACTGCTCCCCATTCCTACGCTTACACCGAACTGGAAATCCTTCCATTGATATTGAGCAAATCCCGATAGCATCATCAGTGTAGTATAATTTTTAACTTGCTCATCAAAGGTATTATCCGAACGGCTATGTGAGAAAACTGCCCCAATTCGTCCATTACCTAACGCTTTTTGCATCCCAATTTGACGCAAGTTAGTTTTCTGCTTATAAGCACGGAACGCATCGGAATCATAGCGTCTTTTATCCTGTGCGATATTTGTCCACACCATAGGCTGCGTTTGCTCCACAAAAAGACGATCCAATTCATCTTGAACGGAAAGCATACTATTTACGGTAGCAGACAATTCCGATAACGCATTGTTTGAGTATTTGCTAATTAAATTTTTTTGTTTGAGCTGTTTTTTAGCTTCTATTCTTGCTTGCTCTTCTTGAGCTTTACGTTTCTCAGCTTCAATACGTTCTTGCTCTTCTTGAGCTTTGCGTTTCTCGGCTTCAATGCGCCCTGCTTCTTCTTGAGCTTTACGTTTCTCGGCTTCAATGCGCTCTGCTTCTTCTTGAGCTTTACGTTTCTCGGCTTCAATGCGCTCTGCTTCTTCTTGAGCTTTACGTTTCTCGGCTTCAATACGTTCCCGCTCTTCTTGAGCTTTACGTTTCTCGGCTTCAATACGTTCCCGCTCTTCTTGAGCTTTACGTTTCTCGGCTTCAATACGTTCTTGCTCTTCTTGAGCTTTACGTTTCTCTGACTCAATACGATCAGCTTCCGCTTGTTTTAATTCTGCTTCTTTAATTGGGCTGTAAAGTCGATATTGATTACCGTCTTTAATTAACTCGTAACGCCATGCCCCCGCATCAACATATTGATTGGTTAATGAAACATCTAATCCAGTCGTAGGCATTGTTTTTAGTGAGATGAGAGTGAGGTGAGCAAGTCTCGTTGGTTCAGCACCTGTATTACGAACATTGAGTTTAAATGTCCCTTGTGCTTGCCCATTGATCTGCAACTTATCTCCTAAATATTGATCCAAATGAGTAGGATAATTAAATGTCCCAGAACCATTTAAATCACCATTAATCGTTAATGTATTAAATTGGTTACGGTTAGTTTCTTTCGCAAAATCAGGATTTAATGTAACCGCACTTCCATTATTTAATGTCAAACTGCCTAAAGTGGTGCTAGTTGGCATTGTCCATTGTGATTGATTTAAGGTCACATGGGTGGCATTTTCACCTGTGATTTGGTGATCAAATCTTGAATTGTTAAATTTAAGCTGTGCAGAATTAGTTAATTGTGCATCACCAATTAAATTAGCATCATCTATGGTAGAATCGGCTTGATCTCGCAAAATTAAATTACCTTGATGAGTGGCTTTATTGATTAAACGGTAAGTCGAATATTCTTGTGCGGTTAGATTGCCCGTTAATTGAGAATGATCCATCGTCATTACACCAATATTCGATAAGCTAACTGAACCATTGATTTGAGATGCGTCATTAACATTCACTCGTCCAGTTGAGCGAACATTACCATTGATAATTGATTTGGTGATATCTGCAATAGAGCTATCCGTAGCAAGATCAAGTAATCCATTTAAGCGGGCATGATTAGAAAGTGTGATTCTATTGTTGCCTAAAGTGCTTAAATTACCCACTTGTACTGCTTGATCTTTAAGTGTGTAGGTAGCATTTTTATTCAAAGTGACATTGCCATTAACTTGAGCACTATTTGTAACAGTTAATTCATTATCCTTTATCGCTTGAAGGTTTCCGTTCATGGTGGAAGAGTCGATATTTAAATTCGCATTATCGGTAATTTGAATAGATCCATTTGTAGTGGAGTGGTTAGCGATACTAATGTTAGTATTATCAGAAGCAATCATATCTCCCGTCATGGTGGCATCATTAATGCGCACTTGAGCATTGCCTTCAAGATGAATATCGCCTGCTTGGTTAGCTTTATGTGTTAAGTGATATTCACTGTCAGAGTGAGCGCTAATAGACCCATTAAGGGAAACTAATCCATTCACATTTAATCGAGCATGATCGGATAGTGAAATATGTCCATTAACTTGTGTAGTAGGAATAGATTTAATCACAGATGGATCGGTAAGATTAACGGATTGACAAGTTGTTGCGCCCGTCCAATCAGAACGTGTGCAAATCGTGTTTTCTTTATTTGGGATCACGCCAAAAGTAACAGATGCATTATTGCTAATGTCCCATCCACCTTTAATAGAAGAAACATTGCGAGAAACGATAGCTTTACCATTTTGAATGTTGAAATTTTCAGCAACAAAAGAACGATTAATCCAATCATCATCCATTACCACTTCACCGCGTTTTGTGCCTTCCATTTTGGCATGGTGCGGATTTAAATGGTTATAAGCGTGTGGAGTAGGGCGACCGCTGAAAATTAAGTTACCCCCGTTTTGGGTGATATTACCTTTTAGATTGGTGCCACCAGAAAGTAAAAGATGATTTTCTTGATTGGTTGGAGAATAATGAACATTTAAGCGACCCACGTTTTTTGTATCATCTTTATCGCCAAACCATCCATTAAAGGCAATATCGCGTTTATTGGTAAGATCATTTTCTTTATTATTAATGATGTTGCTTCCCGTAATAGTAATATTGGATTCTTTGTTGGCATTATGGTTGACTAACATCGCGCCTTCATCGACGTTTTGAATACGAGTAAAGGTAAGGTCGTTCCCGTTTAAATCCAAGCGTCCACCACGGAATCCAAAATAGATATTATTTGGGTCGACCTGATCGGCGCTATTAAGTCTTACGGTTGCTCGACCACTCACAATCCCCACTTCTTTGAAGGCTTGTTTCTGACCATTTGCATCTGCTTTTTGATCTAAAATAACGGTTCCGTTACCAACACTAATGTCACCCAAATTTTTCCCTGTGCCGTTTACAAGTAGTGTGCCGATCCCAAGCTTAGAGAGACGATCACCTTCGGGGTTTTTTACCTGCCATTCAACGGTGGCGTCTTCCCCAATAGAAACACCTGCGCCCTGCCAAGTCATATTATTTTCACTTGGTTTAACGATGAAATCGCCTTCAAAGTAAATCCCGCCGGCACCTTGATTGACATTATTTGCAATAGTAAGTATGCCTTTCCCCATGTCGCCTAAATAAATAGTTTTACCATTATGTAACGCAGGAGACCAAGGATTCGGTCCACCATAACTTGGGGATATATCGCCATTTTGATCTCTGGCTTTCTCGAGAAGAGTGCTCTTATACAGCCCCACTTCTTTAGGCTTTCTTCCATTTTGAGAGATGGTACCTTTCCCGTCCTCTACGGTTTTAAAGACGTAATGGGCATTATTGGCAAATTCTCTTACCGTTATGTCATTATTTTGCACTTCTTCAAGGTACTCTTGGCGAGCAACTTGGTATCCATTGCCTACCGCTGCGTAAGGGTGTCCTTCACGCAACACGCCATTTAATAACCACTTGCCTTTATCTTTATCATAAATAAACATAGGGGATCCGCTATCGCCTTGTGCCCCTGCAATCGGTAATGGTCCATATTCATTAGGATTTTGTACACGTCCATTAAGATAAAGATCGCCGTTTCTTGTACCGCCATCCATAAAGGTATTACCACCTGTCAGCCATGAACCACTATAAGCTAAGTCACCATTGGTTTCATTATTATCATTCTTCCAATATTGGTGTCCGCTTCCTGCGCGTACTCGCATAGGATATTTTTTTAAGTCGGTGTAAACATTACCGTGAGTGTTTGTTACCATCTCAATCGGTGCGACTTCTGTTACAAACTTGGCCAGACGAGGATGTTGGTAATCCGTCATAAATGGATGTCGAGCATCATTGACATAGTTATATCGTTTAACAACTAGATATTTATAGTTATGTCGATCGGGATTGAGTCCAAACTCACCAAAATCGACATCTTGATATCCCACGTTATGTGCCACACTCACTAAATGTTGATCGCCCACTAATGTGGCATACCCACCTTTTGCAAGTGCTGATAAATCAGGCATTGGCACATTTTTCATCATTGTGCCAATCATTTCACCTTTTTTGTTATAAATATCAATATCTTGCGCACCCACCGTAAACTTGCCTTTATTTTCCGCGAAGTCACGATAGTATTGGTAATTAATGCCAAAATAAGTATGTCCTGCCCAGGCTTGCGATACTATCCCTAATGAAATGCAAGCAGTTAAAAAATTAAAACGAAATATAGTTTTTTTCATAAGACTTACTCAGTAAACAATTCGTTATGTATAAAACTTATAGTTAAACATTAAAAATGCGGTAATTTTCTGAAAATATTTCAGATAAAAACTGAAAGGTTTAGGAGAAAATGAGGGTTAAAAATTATACATCATTAAATAAGCAATCGCCAGGAACTGTGGTTACCGATTGATAGGTAATATTATCGCCCTATATAATATTGGGAATAAGTTTTACAAATAGGGATTAAATTAAACCTACATATAGCAAATAAAATCACCGCACTTTATATCTACATTCTATAAAGTGCGGTAATTTTTAACGTTTTTCCAAAATTGATTTAAGGAATCTGGCTGTATGAGATCCTTCGACTTTAGCGACTTTTTCAGGCGTACCAGTAGCAATAATTTGCCCGCCACCGCTTCCCCCTTCTGGACCAAGATCGATAATCCAGTCTGCAGTTTTAATCACATCAAGATTGTGTTCAATCACGACGATAGTATTTCCTTGGTCGCGTAATCGATGCAGTACTTCAAGTAATTGCTTAATGTCAGCGAAATGCAAACCAGTAGTCGGCTCATCTAGAATATATAAAGTTTTACCTGTATCACGTTTAGAAAGCTCCGTCGCTAGCTTAACGCGCTGCGCTTCACCGCCTGAAAGTGTTGTAGAAGATTGACCTAATCGAATATAGGATAATCCCACATCCATCAAAGTCTGTAATTTTCTTGCAATCATTGGAATCGCATCAAAAAACTCGCGTGCTTCTTCCACCGTCATATCTAAAACTTGATGGATGGTTTTGCCTTTATAACGAATTTCTAAGGTTTCGCGATTATAGCGTTTGCCTTTACATTGGTCGCAAGGAACATAAACATCGGGCAAAAAGTGCATTTCAACTTTGAGTACACCATCGCCCTGACAGGCTTCACAGCGTCCGCCTCGCACGTTAAAGCTAAAACGCCCAGGATTATAACCACGCGCACGCGCCTCTGGCACACCTGCAAAAAGCTCGCGAATTGGGGTAAATAAGCCTGTATAAGTGGCTGGATTTGAACGTGGCGTACGTCCAATCGGGCTTTGGTTAATATCAATAACTTTATCGAAATGCTCTAATCCCTCGATAGATTGATAAGGTGCGTAATCCGTCTTTTCCGCTCTATTTAATGCATTTTGCGCAAGTGGAAATAAAGTGTCATTAATAAGTGTGGATTTTCCTGAGCCTGATACACCAGTTACGCAAGTAAATAAACCAACGGGAATATCTAAATTCACATTTTTTAAGTTATTACCTGATGCGCCTTTAAGTTTGAGCCATTTTTTCTTATCAAGTGCGGTGCGTTTTTTCGGGATTTCGATTTTATCTGCGCCCGATAAGAATTTTCCTGTTATGGAATTTGGATTTATCATAATTTCATCAGCGTTTCCTTGCGCAATAATTTGCCCACCATGCACGCCAGCACCAGGCCCAATATCTATAATATGGTCAGCCGCACGAATCGCGTCTTCATCATGTTCCACGACAATTACCGTATTACCAAGATTACGCAAATGAATTAACGTGTTAAGTAAGCGTTCATTATCACGTTGATGTAGGCCAATCGAAGGTTCATCTAATACATACATTACACCAACAAGCCCTGCACCGATTTGACTAGCAAGGCGAATACGTTGTGCTTCACCGCCTGAAAGAGTTTCAGCAGAACGAGAAAGAGAAAGATAATTCAAACCAACATTCACTAAAAACTGCAAACGCTCGCGGATTTCTTTAAGAATTTTTTCTGCAATTTGCGCTTTTTGACCAGTGAGAGAAAGTGCGGTGAAAAATTCGAGCGTTTCACCAATGCTTTTTTCCGCGATCATCGGTAAATTCGTTTTTCCAATATACACATTACGCGCTTCTGGTCGCAAACGAGATCCGCCACAGTCTGCACAAGGTCGATTGCTAATATTTTTCGCTAATTCTTCTCGCACCGATATTGATTCTGTTTCTTTATATCGGCGAGCCATATTATTCAAAATACCTTCAAAAGGATGCTTGCGAATAACCACATCGCCACGATCATTCATATATTGGAATTCAATTTCCTCTTTACCTGAACCATGCATAATGATGTGTTGAATTTTCTTTGGCAAAGATTCATAGGGCGCTTCAACATCAAAATCATAATGTTTCGCCAATGAGGTGAGCATTTGATAATAATAGAAATTACGACGATCCCAACCTTTCACCGCACCACCAGCAAGGGAAATAGTTGGATTTTGCACCACACGATCTTCATCAAAATATTGTTGCATACCCAAACCATCACAAGTAGAGCAAGCTCCAGCAGGGTTATTAAAGGAAAATAAACGTGGTTCTAATTCTGGCACAGAATAACCGCAATGCGGACAGGCAAAATTTGCCGAAAAAACTAATTCTTCCGCTTTCGGATCATCCATATCTGCCACAATCGCGGTGCCACCTGAAAGCTCTAATGCTGTTTCAAAAGACTCAGCTAAACGTGTTGCTAAATCTGACCGCACTTTAAAGCGATCTACTACCACTTCAATAGTATGTTTTTTCTGTAACTCTAATTTTGGTGGATCAGATAAATCGCAAATTTCGCCATCAATACGCGCACGAATATAACCTTGCGCAGCAATATTTTCTAAAATCTTAACATGTTCGCCTTTTCGGTTTTTGACAACTGGCGCAAGTAACATCATCTTGCTGTCTTCTGGCAAACTTAATACTTTGTCCACCATTTGACTAATCGTTTGTGCCGTTAATGGAACATCATGATCTGGACAACGCGGTTCACCTACTCGGGCAAACAATAAACGTAAATAATCATAAATTTCCGTAATTGTTCCCACCGTAGAACGTGGATTGTGTGAGGTAGATTTTTGTTCAATCGAAATCGCAGGCGAAAGTCCCTCAATAGAATCCACATCAGGCTTTTCCATTAAAGATAAAAACTGGCGTGCATACGCCGAAAGAGATTCAACATAGCGGCGCTGCCCTTCCGCATAAAGTGTATCAAACGCTAAAGAGGATTTTCCCGAACCTGAAAGCCCAGTGATCACCACAAGTTTATTGCGTGGAATAGTTAGATTTATATTTTTCAGGTTATGGGTTCTAGCCCCGCGAATATCGATATTTTCCATAAAATAACTCAAAAGGATGAAATAAGTTTAAATTCTGCGATCATTATCGCATATTTTAATATCTGTGCAAATATCCAGTTAAAATATATAGATCTTTTGAAAAATTTCAGGCAAAATAACCGCACTTTTTTAGATAAAAAATGAGGTTTTTTTATGGCTGGAGTTAATAAAGTCATTATTGTGGGTCATCTAGGCAATGATCCTGAAATTCGTACCATGCCAAATGGCGATGCTGTAGCAAATATTAGCGTAGCAACGAGTGAAAGCTGGAACGACCGCAATACTGGCGAGCGCCGTGAAGTAACAGAGTGGCACCGTATTGTATTCTATCGTCGTCAAGCGGAGATTTGTGGTGAATATTTACGCAAAGGCTCTCAAGTATATGTGGAAGGTCGTTTACGTACCCGTAAATGGCAAGATCAAAATGGTCAAGATCGTTACACCACAGAAATTCAAGGTGATGTAATGCAAATGCTTGGTGCGCGCAATCAAAACACAGGTGGTTATCCTAGTGATATGGGAGCTGCACCACAACCCTCTTACCAAGCTCGTCAAACTAACAATAGTGGTAGTTACCAATCATCTCGTCCAGCGCCACAACAAGCTGCACCACAGGCTGAGCCACCAATGGACGGATTCGATGACGATATCCCGTTTTGAATTCCATATACATAAATTATGTAAAAATACATCATAATAACCAGAGAGAAACCTTATAAAACAAGGTTTCTCTTTTTACGTTTATTATAGCCAGACGAAAGTCTGGCTATAATTAAATAACTCAAACCATTAGGATAATGGTTTGAGTTGAGATTGTAGGTAGAGATATTATAAGGAATTTGAGTTATTGGAAGTAATTGATAATTTTGAGGTAAGCTTATGGTTTATATATGTTTTGAAACTAAGCTAAAGAGATTTTGTCTCAGCATACTTTCAGCTTCTGAAATATTCATCCTCCACATATCTGCCAATATTGCAATGGCAATATCAGCATTCCAAGGGAATAAAGCTTGTGTTTTAAAATTCCCAAAAGGTCCATCAGTTTCAATTAATATTTTTTCTATTGGCATAAGTTGAGCTAAATCATCCCCCTTTTTACTACTTAACATTGCGGGGCCTACAGAAAAATAGCAGCCCATTTCAATCGCTCGTTTTAACTGTTGCTTTGTGCCTGAAAACCAATGAAGGATTGGCAGGTTATCATTTACTTGACTTAATTCATCTAGTACAGCATTTGCACTCATCCTAGAATGTATACTTAAGATTTTTCCGCCAGATTTTGCTGAGCTTCTTAAAATATGGCGAAAGACCTTTAATTGTGTTTCCCAATGTATTTTAAACTCTTTTCCGCCATCCAAACCAATTTCACCCACATAGCGAGTTTGGTTTAATAATGCATCAAACAATTCCAATTCTTGCCAACGTTCATGAGCTAGTTGGGGATGCAATCCTAAGGCGGTACGAATACGAGGACAATCTTTTGCTAATGAACTTGTTCCACACCACGCTTTTGGTGTAGTTGTAACAGATAAGACATAAATATTTTCATCTTTACATCGTTTTGCAACGTATTGTGGATTAGTATATAAATCCAAATGGCAATGCATATCCATCATAATATTTGGTTCTCTATTAAAAGTTGCTCCACTTCATCCAACCCATTTATAAAAACATTTGCAAACTGATTTAATTGTTGAGTGGGTAGTGAACCACTTTGTAAAACCCATTGATTGATGTTGCGATGATTTTTTTGACGAATAGCACTTATTAAAGCAAATAAATCATCTCTTCTGTCCTGATTTATTAAAATTTGCCGAATGTCATTAAATTCATATTGGGCATCATTGGTAATACCAGCATAATGCAATGACGCTCTACGAATCAGACATGGAACACAAACCCCGCATTGTTGATTTTTGCGTTTCCAATGGCTACACGAAACAGTATCAGGGATAATTTGCTTTAATAATGGTAAATTTTTGCATTCTGCTATCATTTGCCCTTTGGTTTTAAATTGATAAGGATTTCTTAAAGTGAAAGGAATATTGACCGCAGTGAGAAATTTTTGTATTTCTTGGATAAAATAAGGGTGAGTGGTACGGGTACTTAAAGTGCCTACTCTGCGTACTGTTAAAGGTGCATTGATTGAAATTACCCCATTTTCAGGAACTAAAATATCAATCTTTTTTTGCGCGACTTCCTGTAATGCATAAGCTGATACAATGGCAAATGCCAAAAAATTTAAACTTCTAGTTCGCATTGTGATTTCAGTGCTTTTTCCATTATTTGAATGAGGTTGTGCAATCGCATTAAATTGGGAAAATTGATTAATATAACCATTTCGGTTAAGTTGCTGAATAATAGCTTGCTGGCGTGATTTATCACCTTTATAAGAATGACTAACTAAAACTGGTGAATGCCCCAACTCCAATAAATCAACTACCCCAATTGCTGAATCTAACCCACCTGAAAATAAACAAACACAGTCCTTATTTCTTAGATCTACCAATTTGGTTCTGCCACTTAATTTATAGGGCTGTGGCGGTAACTGTCCGCCTGCCTGAAAATCAAATTGCCAAATATCACCACTTAAAAAGTGTAAAATCTGTTCTAAATGAACTTTGTTTGCTTGCCAAATATCTGGCTGGCACAATGGTAACGTGATAGAAAAGGAACGACACCAGCCATTTGCAGTATCTTTTCGCAAAATAAAAGTATCTGCTGCTGTAACTGCCATTGCAATAGTTAGAAAATCCATTACTTGATTATTGAGTTCAACACCTAATCTTCTTACTCTATCCAAAACCATATTACCAATATGAGCGATTTGTAGACTTTTATCACCCATACCATAAAGACGAATAGGTAAAACACCATTAGGCAAATTTTTTAATTGCTCAATATCGTGGTGAAAAAATAATTGATTCATCAATAATTCTCCCATTCTTCCCAAATTTCCAAAATAACTTGGTTTTGAATTTCTTGCATTTGTTCGGTTGTTAACTGACAAACATCATCCGTAAATTTAGGGGCAAGCGTAATATCCACCACCTCATGAACTAATTGTCTCAAATCATTTTCAACATTTGAAATTTGAACAAGATCGCCACCTTTATTCCACGCCTTACCAGCATCGTGTACAATTTGCAGAAAAATACTTTCGGTTAAATAACAAATCATCATTTTACCAATGACTTCAGTGGTAATGCTATTTTCATCAAAAGTTGTCATTCCTTCCAATGCTTCTGATAAAGCAATATTCATTGCAGAACGAATTTTGTCTGAATCACCGTGATGACCAGCCAAAAGTTCGGTAATTTGGTTGATGGCTTCATCGCAAGGCTGACCATTTAAACTATGTAAATTAACCGAATATTGTTGCTGCTGGCTGCCTGAAAAAATACCAAATAAACCCGAGCCTGCTTGGGTAATTTTCCCCAATTTTTGGACAGCTATATGCTTACCACCACTGGCTTTTCGTGCATAATGCCCAAGTGCTTTACGGACATCATCACGCCCACCGCTTCGTACAGCCCTACCGATTGCTTGACGCAATCCCTTTAATCTCTGTGGGTCTGGTGTTTGTAACGATGTCTGACTATCATCAACCCAAGAGGGCAATAGAGGCGAACGACCATTTGGCCCTACGCTAGATTGTGAAGTACCCATTGCTTACTCCTTGTACCAAGTTTCACTTTTTAATCTTTTGTTCAACCACGGATAGTTAATGTCTTTATTTTTCAATTCAGCAATAAAGCGAGTTAAAATTTTTGCACCGTCTTCTGAATTTGCCGCTAGCAAACAAGCCCCCATAAAACCATCTGGGCTTTTATCCCAATTATCCAGTTTTCTTAATTGTTCAATCAATGCTTCCATAACGGAGATTTGTTCATCAATTGTTAATCCCTGAATAGCGTTCTGAGTATTTTGTGAGCCTGTTCTTGATTTAGTTACAAGTAAAATACTTAAAACATCTTGGGCTTTTTGAGAAAGTTGAGCAGTGTAAGTATTTAGCGGAATGGTTTCTCTAGATAAATAAATTGCTGCTCGTAAATTAACATCAGATAATTTTGGCTCTAATTTTACCCATTCTTTGATAAATGTTTGAATGGATTTATTTTCGGAGAGCATTGATAAATTTTGCTCATTGTTCTTTTCAAGCCCTTTTAATAATTCAGAGTTACCATCTTCTTCATTGATACTCTGATAAAATTTTGTTACCACATCAGAATCCACGCATCGCTCAAAAATAACCAACTTGGTAATAATCGCTTCATCTAATGACATTTGACGCTTGTTTGCGATTTTGGTACGCATTTTAATGGTATTTAAAATGCGTTTTACAATTCTAGGATTACCGTGAATATTAGGTGAATTTGCTAATAAAGGCGCTACTCTGTTTGCGCGTTCAAAATCTGACAATAGAGCTTGATTGTGTTGCTCTTCAATAGTTTTGGCCACTTCTTCTGGATTTAAAGATTGACTTTTCCAAGATTGTTGCAAATGAGTTTCTAAAAATTGGCGTAAGCTTGCTAATTTTCCGGTTGGTACTTTTTGATGAATGGCGTACAGCATATATAAATACGCACGAATTTCAAGCACACCTGCTTTGGGTACACGAATAGGAATCTGTATGAGCTTATCCAAATAATCAATTTGATGACGATACGACAAATCTTTGTAATGCTCCGCAACTGAATGGCGAATCATTTCCTCGTCGGCCGCGATAATGAATGCCGTCCGATTTAAAAACAAAAATAAACGAATCGCCTCCAATGTCTGAATAGCATTAGCAGGCAGACAACGGTCAAGATTATCAATTACAATAACCAGCTTTTTACCTAAATCCTGTAATATTTCGCTATATTCTTTTCTAAACTCATCTATTTGTTGTGGTGGTGTTTGTTTCTCTTTTGGCTTGATAAGATTTTTCCCTGAATCAACAAGATTTTTCCCTACTTCTACAATTTGCTTACTTTCTGTTTCATTTTGAACACCATCCAATGATTCTTTTGCTGTTTCAAATGTTTTGGAAATTAAGCCAAAAGTTGGCACTCCTGCAGCCAACGCAGCTCCTTCGGCCATTAAACCAAGCAAACGCAAACCATTAATTCTCGCAAATAAGTTTTTGGATTTTTTCAAGATGGTTTCTTCATCTTTGGCGGCCTGAATCAAATGGCTTGCAATAGTTTCCAAAAGCGCCGCTCTGGCATCATCAAATCCCTGATAGAGCCAAGCATCAAATTTAATTATAATCCACTCATCAGGCTTGATTTGTTGCTCAATCAAATTTAACAAAGAGGACTTACCTGCTCCCCAGTTACCAAAAATACCTATTGAAACTGGTAGCATAGCCTCAGATTCCAATATTTCAGTAACAATTTGGGATACCTCACCAAAATTGAGATAGTCTTCTTTAGATTCAGTATCTGACCACACTAAATTACCCTTATTTATAAAAATATAGATTTTTATATACTAACACATTTTTCAACAAGCATTTTTAATGTTTTTATAATGATAAGTATATAGAAGGTATCAAGATTGATGGATGAATTATCGAAATTAAAAGATATTAGGAAAAGGGATGGAAGTGGAATAAAACAAATTAAACTACTATAATCGACCAGCTTTTCCTTCTTTCAAGGATTTTATAGATAAACATTGTCAATTTGGTATCTCATAGCAAGCACATTGTGTAAAAAGTGAATGACTAAAACCTAATTATTTGATTTTAAATAACTTTATGATTTACATTTTACTATAAAATAGAAACAACCATTTTAATTCAAACCAACTCAAAACAAAAAGGAAGCAATTTGCTTCCTTTTTTAGTTGAAATGTATTGAAAGAATTTTAAGAATTATTATTTGACGTTTCTTCAGATTCCTCAATCAATATTCCTGCTGTTTCATCATTTAGCGCTTGAGCATCTACATGAGGTTTAATAAATGGTTTTGGCGTCCAATATTTTTTTAAGATTTCATTAGAAAAACCATGTAGAACTTCCTCATTTAGACGTTCTTGATCCAATGCTCGTACTTCTTTAATAACTTCATCAGCCTCAATCTTATCAATGCCAAGTTTCATTAGTGTTGCTTGGCTAAGTGCAATGGCGGATTCAAAAGTTTCACGCACAATAAAATCCACATCTTGCTTAATTAGGCTCACCGTCGTTTTTCTATCATAAGTGCGGGTTAAAATCGGCAAGTTTGGATAAGCCCCTTTAAGTTGGCTCACAATCGTTTCAATGCGATCTGTATCATTAATACCAATCACCACACATTTAGCTTTTTCAATTCCCGCGGCGTAAAGTACATCCAAACGAATACCATCACCATAATAGACTTTAAAACCAAATTTTGCCGCAGCACGGATATTTTCTATATTACGATCAATCACTGAAACGCTGATGCCTCGGATTAATAATGTTTGACATACGATCTGGCTAAAGCGGCCAAAACCAATTACAAGCACGTTATCTTCTAAATCATCAATAGGCGACAGATCGCTCGTATCTGGTTGAGTCGCTAATTTTCTCTCTCCAGATTGCGCTAATTTACGAGTAATTTGTGTAATAAATGGAGAAAACAACATGGAAATAATTACCGCTGCAGTAAAAGTGGCATTTTCATGGTTGCTCATTACGCCTGCTGTTGTTGCGGCAGAGAAAAGTACGAAAGCAAATTCACCACCATGCGCCAAAAGTGACATTCTTCCCACTGCTTCCCTATGTTCTAAGCGAGTAATTCGAGCAACAACATACACAGAAAGTCCTTTACCAATAATATAAAGGAATACAATTCCGAGTAGTAATAACCAGTGATTAAACACTAAGCTCAAATCCAATGACATGCCCACGCCCATAAAAAACAGGCCAAGCAATAGACCTCGAAATGGCTCGATATCCGCTTCTAATTGATGACGGAACGAAGACTCTGACAGCATAACGCCTGCTACAAATGCCCCCATTGCCATTGAAAGTCCACCTATTTCCATGGCTAATGCTGCGCCAAGTACAACTAATAAAGCCGCCGCTGTCATCATCTCTCGAATATGTGCTTTAGAAATTAATCGGAATAATGGATTCATTAACCATTTACCCGCGACAATCAAGCCGATTACCGCCCCTAATGCGATGCCGATTGACATCCAATCGGTATGAGTGCTTTCTTCAGAATGAGGCGCAAGAAACGCCACTGATGCCAATAATGGCACAATAGCAATATCTTCAAAAATTAAAGTCGAAATAATTCGCTGACCTTTAGATGTACTGGTAATACAACGTTCTTCTAACGTTTGCATCACAATCGCGGTTGAAGAAAGTGTAAATCCCATACCTGCTATAAACGCCACTTCTTTCGGTAAATCAAGTAAATAAATCCCCGCAAAAGTAAGCAGAACACCACACAATCCAACTTGTAATAATCCCCGCCCAAAAATTGCTTTTTTCATAGACCAAAGCCGTTCAGGGTGCATTTCAAGCCCAATAATGAACAAGAACATCACGACACCCAATTCAGCCAAATGCACGACTGAAGCCGGCTCTTGAATAACACCGAATACTGAAGGACCAATCATACAACCAGCCACTAAATACCCTAGCACACTACCAAGCCCTAGGCGTTTAAATAACGGCACAATAGTCACGCTCGACGCAAGCAAAATTACGGTTTTAATCAGATCTGAATCAGCAAGATGGGACATTAATAGCTCCAATGATGAAATGGAATATAATTGTATTCTAACTAGTTTCCTTTAAATAAAAAAGTGAGCATATCTCATATTATGCTCACTTTAGAAATGGATAAACCTAAGTTCAATTAATTAACTTAAAATGTCTTTTCAAACAACATATTCACATTCTTCTGAGTGTAAGAATACATTTCTGGAATATTGCTATCTTGTTTACGCCAGCTTAGTTGGAGTTTTGGTGTAATTCCCCAAATATGCCAGTCGCGTTTCCATAGGGATAAATTTATGCCGTAAATTTTATCTTCTCGACGTTTTCCAAAAGAAAACAAATTGAGATTACCAAGTTTGGCAATATCTTTAAATTCACGTTTCATTATGGATAAGCCGAGACGTGAGGAAATACCCCAATTCCATTCTTGTCCCCAACCTAAACGTAGGCTTTTACTGTCTGAACCATATTGACGAACCTTCGTTCTTTCTGCCATAAAATCAGAACCGAGATAGAAAAACTGTTTCGGTGTTCTTGCCCAAAGTAAGGTTGCGGAAATCAGTTTGTTATTACCGTTTTGTGATGTACTGTCTAAATAACGTTGTTTTGAAAACTCTCCCGCCGTAAAAAGTTGCCAGTTTGGACTTAACCAGCGAGAAAATTCCACCCTTGCCCCATTAGACCAACGGTAACTTTCGCCGCCATACCAACGTTTTTCATAAAAAGGTTTAATGCGGAAATTTTGCTTCGCGGTTTTATGTGCATAGCCAATAAAAGTGCGGTTGGAAATATCATCAAATTCATGATTATCCCAATAGCTCTTTCCCCCAAACTCATTGCCCACCGTGAGGTAATTAGAGCTCCATAAATTAAAATCTCTCGAAATATCGAGTGAATACGCCAAACCGTGGCTGTTTGTGGCATCATCGATTCCGAACGTGTTAAGGTGCCACCATTATTTAATACGACCGTTTTGCCCTCACCAACATTATTGACATTGGTATCACGCACATAATTAAAAGAAAAATCCACATTCCAGCTATCACGTTCTTTTAAAGCCTCTAAATAAGCATCCATTAAACGCTTAACTTGAGGCGGTAAATCCTCTGCGGTTTGTGCTTTTTCAAATTGGTCTTTAGCAGCCCCATCTTGTTTTTGATTGAATAAAGCGATAGCCAGTTCAATTCGCACAGGGTTTAAATTTGGATTTTTCGCCAAAATTTCGCGATATTTATCAATGGCTGCAGTATAGTTTTCCGTTAGCGCAGCCAATTTTCCTTCCGCAAAGTGTTCCATAATCGGGTCACGATTTGGAAAAGTGCGGTAAATTTCCAGCAATTTTTTTATCATTTCTGGATTGCGTGCGTAAATGGCACGAGTTAATAATTCGTGGGTTAAAACTGGGTTTTGTTTAAGTTGCTCAAGGGTAATTTGAATTTGTTCGACTTGCTCTGTGCCTAAGGGCGGTAAATTTTGTTCGCGTTTTTCAAGTTTGGCGACATTAATTTGTGGTTCAAGTTCGGTTTTAATTGGTGTTTGACGAATATCTAGTGCCGTTGTTTCTGCTAAAGCAAGAGCGGGGAAAAGTGCAGTAAAAAAGAAAGCAATACTTTTCATAAAATGAGTAACTTTAAGTAAATATTTATAAACAAACAATAAGTTGAAAAATGGCGGACAAAAATCCGCCAAATATTGTTTTATAACGATTATTTAGGTTGTTTGGTTGCATCAAAAAAGGCTTCATAGCCAAAAAGATATTTTGTTGCACCATCTTTGCCTTCAAAGCTTGGATAAAAACCATCCTCTATTGCGCGTCTAGAATTATACTCCACACGTCCAACTATATCACCATTTTCTGAAATAGTAGCAGAATACTTACCGTCAGCATCATCCCCAAAATCTACATGACCATCTTTCACTTTATTTTCTATAATCTCTTTTTCTCTCAACTGAATGCTACCTACGGTTTTACTATCGATAGTTCCCGACATTTTAAATTTATCAGAAGAATTTTTTTGAACATTAAGTGTAACATCACCGTCTTCATCTGTCGTCGTTTGTGCGTATCTTTCCTCGTCAGTGTTACTAAGCTTAACTTTTGCAAATACTTTACCTTTATAAGTTGCATCAACTAAATCGCTAGATTTACCATCTACTACAGCTCGATAAAACAGCTTTTTAAGATCATCGTATGAAGATGCCGCTGGTTGAGTTGCTGCTGGTTGAGTTGCGTCTGGTTTAGCTTCTGCTGGTTGAGTTGCTGCTGGTTGAACTGGTGTTGGACGAGCATCTGCAAAATTTGAAGTAGATTTACAAGCAGTCAAACTTAGTGCAATACACATCGCTAATGCGGTTGTTTTTAACGTTGGTTTCATAACTTTTCCTTTAATATAAAGATATAGACTAACGCTTTCATTGAAATCATACTGACTACATGATGCCTCATTAACAATGAATTTCAATAAAAACGCCCAGTATGATAAACAAAAAAAAAAGACAAATGAAAATTATTAACACTTGTTGATTCTAAATACAATTTTCTAAATAAATGGCGTATACAGTCATTCCATGTATTTTCATGATAGAATGCCCCTTAAAATTTTTTCACCGCACTTTTTAAGTATGTCGTTACAATTCAATATAATCGCCTTGTTATTGGTGATTTTAATTATTCTCGGGTTACTCAGTCACAACAGCGCAATTACCATTTCTGCTGCTGTATTACTTATCATGCAGCAAACTTTTTTATCTTCACACATTCCTTTGCTTGAAAAATATGGCGTTAAAATTGGTATCATTATTTTAACCATTGGGGTTTTAAGCCCCTTAGTTTCAGGGAAAATTCAGTTGCCTGATTTATCAGGTTTTCTTAGTTGGAAAATGGCACTTTCCATTTCCGTTGGTGTGCTTGTGACATGGCTTGCCGGCAAAGGTATTCCTTTAATGGGAGAACAACCCATTTTAGTCACTGGCTTGCTTATCGGCACAATTATTGGTGTAGCATTTTTAGGTGGAATTCCCGTTGGCCCACTTATTGCTGCCGGTATATTAGCTTTACTTTTAGGGAAAATTTAAATGAAAAACAAATACCTTACTCTTGCCGCTTTAAACGGATTCTTCTGTGTCGCACTAGGCGCATTTGCAGCTCATGGCTTAAGCCATATATTAGAAGCCAAAGCATTATCATGGATTGATACGGGTTTAAAATATCAAATGTTCCATACTATTGCAGTGCTTGCCGTTGCATTATCTGCTTTACGTGACAATAAATTCGCCCGATTATCCATGTCCAATTGGTTAATTGGAACCTTATTATTTAGTGGAAGTTTATACACACTCGCTTTCGGAGCAAGCAATGTAATAGTGTGGATTACGCCTATTGGCGGAACGTTATTTTTAATCGGATGGATTAGCTTAGCTTACGGAAGTTTCAAAAATAAATCGCTATGAAAAACAGATCGGTAAAACACGCATTAACACCTTTACAACAATCTCTTTTTTCTCAATTAAATGACATCATGTTGGTGGATCAACGCCGTTTATCCGCCCGCATTCATGGTATTGGAAAAATTAAAAGCCAAGAGGCTCAACAAGCTGTTGCCGCAGAAATCCAGCTACAGATTGAACAGGCTCAATTACGAGTAGAAAATCGTAAAAGTGCGGTGCAAAATCCGATTGTTTTTCCAGAGAGTTTGCCCGTTAGTCAACGCAAAGCAGAAATTCAAAAACTGCTTTCTGAACATCAGGTCATTGTGGTGGCAGGGGAAACCGGTTCAGGTAAAACCACCCAATTGCCGAAAATGTGTTTGGAATTAGGTTTCGGCAATTTGGGCATGATTGGTCATACTCAGCCTCGCCGTATTGCCGCTCGTTCGGTGGCGGCGCGTATTGCTGAAGAGTTGAAAACGGAACTTGGAGATTTAGTGGGATATAAAGTTCGTTTTAATGATCAGATTAGCGGCAACACCCAAATCAAGTTAATGACTGACGGGATTCTGCTAGCAGAAATTCAAAACGATCGTTTTCTCAATCAATATTCTTGTTTGATTATTGATGAAGCCCACGAACGTAGCCTAAATAACGATTTTATTCTCGGTTATCTGAAACAGCTGTTGCCACGTCGTCGTGATTTAAAACTTATCATCACATCCGCGACTATTGATGTGGAACGTTTTTCTAAACACTTTAACAATGCCCCGATTATCGAAGTCTCGGGCAGAACCTATCCTGTTGAAGTGCGTTATCGTCCCGTAGTGGAAGAAGACGATCAAGATCAGCTACAAGGCATTCTCAACGCAGTGGATGAACTGCAAGCAGAAGGCCGTGGCGATATTTTGATCTTTATGAACGGTGAGCGAGAAATTCGTGATACCGCCGAAGCTTTACAAAAACAAAATCTAAAACACACGGAAATTCTACCGCTCTTTGCACGTCTTTCTGCGCAAGAACAAAATAAAATTTTCCATCCGAGCGGATTAAATCGCATCGTGTTGGCGACCAACGTCGCAGAAACCTCATTGACCGTGCCAGGCATTAAATATGTGATTGACCCAGGTACTGCGCGAATTTCCCGTTATAGCTATCGCACCAAAGTACAACGTTTACCGATTGAACCCATTTCACAGGCATCTGCTAATCAGCGTAAAGGTCGTTGTGGTCGTGTGAGTGAAGGGATTTGTATTCGTTTATATTCGGAAGAGGATTTTAATTCTCGTCCGGAGTTTACCGATCCTGAAATCCTGCGCACTAACTTAGCCTCCGTTATTTTGCAAATGACGGCATTGGGTTTGGATGATATTGAAGCTTTCCCGTTTGTTGATGCACCGGATAAACGCCATATTCAAGATGGCGTGAAGCTATTGGAAGAATTAGGTGCATTTGAAATTGTTCGCACCAAAGCGGGCGAGAAGCGTCAATTAACGGCTGCAGGTCGTCAATTATCGCAACTCCCTGTGGATCCACGTTTAGCGAAAATGTTGTTGAGTGCTGTCTCACAAGGTGCGTTGCATGAAGTGATGATTATTGTTGCCGCGTTATCCATTCAAGATCCACGTGAACGTCCACAAGAAAAACAGCAAGCTTCCGATGAAAAACATCGTCGTTTTGCCGATAAAAAATCAGATTTCTTGGCGTTATTGAATCTTTGGCATTATGTGCAAGAACAGCAAAAAGAATTAACAAAAAACCAATTCCGTCGCCAATGCCAAAAGGATTTCTTAAATTATTTACGTATTCGTGAATGGCAAGATATTTATCATCAAATTCGTTTAACCGTCCGTGAAATGGGCTTGCCGATTAATTCCGAAAAAGCAGAGTATCAGCAAATTCATACCGCACTTTTAAGCGGTTTGCTTTCTCATATCGGTTTAAAAGAAGCGGAGAAACAACAATATCTTGGCGCACGTAATGCCCATTTTGCAATTTTCCCCAATTCTGTGCTTTTCAAAAAACAACCGAAATGGGTGATGGCGGCAGAGTTAGTGGAAACCTCCAAACTTTGGGGGCGTATGGTGGCGGAAATCGAGCCAGAATGGATTGAGCCACTTGCCGAGCATTTGATAAAAAAATCCTATTCTGAACCTCGATGGTCGAAATCTCGTGGCGCCGTGATTGCAGATGAAAAAGTCACGCTTTACGGTGTGCCGATTGTGGCTGGGCGACCAGTGAATTACGGTACTATTGATCCAACGGCAAGCCGTGAGATCTTTATTCAATCTGCCTTAGTGGAAGGGGATTGGAATACCAAACATAAATTCTTCAAAGAAAATCAACGACTCGTTCGAGAAGTGGAAGAGTTGGAACACAAAAGCCGCCGCCGCGATATTTTGGTGGATGATCGCACGCTTTTTGAATTTTACGATCAGCGTATTGGCACGGAAGTAGTTTCCCAAAAACATTTTGATACCTGGTGGAAAAAGGCGCAGCAAAAAGATCCTGAATTGCTTAATTTTGAACGTTCATTCTTGATTAATGATGATGCGGAACAAGTGAGCAAGCTGGATTTTCCGAATTTCTGGCATCAAGGTAATTTGAAACTCAAATTAACTTATCAATTTGAACCAGGTAGCGATGCGGACGGGGTGACCGTGCATATTCCGTTGCCGTTGCTCAATCAAGTGGAAATGACGGGTTTTGACTGGCAAATTCCAGGCTTGCGTGAAGAATTGGTGATTGCGTTGATTAAATCGCTGCCGAAATCTTATCGTCGTAATTTTGTACCTGCACCTAATTATGCCCAAGCCTTTTTAGGGCGTGCCGTGCCGTTGGAAAAACCGTTGTTGGATACGTTGATTTATGAATTGCGCCGCATGACGGGTGTCTCCGTAGAAGCGGAACATTGGAATTGGGAACAAATCCCAAGCCATTTAAAAATGACGTTCCGCGTGGTGGATGAAAACGGCAAGAAAATCGCCGAATCCATGAATTTGGACGAGCTGAAATTTAGCTTAAAAGATCGTGTGCAAGAAAGCATTTCTGCTGTAGCAGATGATGGCATTGAGCAAAGCGGGCTGCATATTTGGAGCTTTGCAGATTTACCACAATGTTACGAACAAAAACAACGTGGTTTTAGCGTCAAAGCGTTTCCAGCTATTGTAGATGAAAAAGATGCGGTTGGTATCAAACTGTTTGAAACAGAATTTGAGCAAGCAGTAGCAATGCAACAAGGTTTGCGCCGCTTATTGTTGCTCAATGTACCGTCACCGATTAAATATCTGCATGAAAAATTACCGAATAAAGCTAAATTGGGTCTGTATTTTACTCCGTTCGGTCGTGTGTTGGATTTGATTGATGACTGTATCGCTTGTGCGGTAGATAAACTGATTGCCGATTTTGGCGGTTTTGTGTGGGATGAAGCAGGCTTTGAAAAATTACGAGATTTCGTGCGAGAAAACCTTAACGAAGTGACCGTGGATATTGCGCAGAAAGTAGAGAAAATCCTATCCCTTAACCATGCCTTAAACCAACGTTTAAAAGGCAAAATGGATTTCACTATGGCCTTTGCATTTTCCGATATTAAGGCGCAATTAAGCGGGCTGATTTATCTAGGTTTTGTGCAAAAGAGCGGTTATGATCGCCTACCGGATTTACAGCGTTATCTGCAAGCGGTAGATAAACGCATTGATAAACTGGCTCAAGATGTAAATCGCGATCGTGCTGCGATGCTACGCGTGGAACAGGTACAACAAGCCTACCAGCAACTTCTTGCCAAGCTACCAAAATCCAAACCGATTTCGGATGAGGTAGCGGAGATCCGCTATATGATCGAAGAATTGCGAGTGAGTTTATTTGCCCAGCAGTTGGGGACGAAGTATCAGGTGTCGGAGAAGAGGGTGTTGGTTGCTTTAAAGAACGCATTTGAATTGTGATATTAGTCAGATTATACTTTTGTGAGTATTTTTAGGAGGCTTAGATATATGACAATAGAATTAAAAGGGAATTGGAATCAGGGTTTTGCGTATGATAACCATATAGTTGAAAGTACATTTCTAGGTTATGATGAATATAACCATGAAAAATTTGATAATTCGCGAAGCGCAATGGGGGAACTGGTTTATCAACTTAAGTATCGAAATGATATTAGCAAAGTAGGATTTATCATTGAATTACTGTTAAATGGTTTTTCAGGTTGGGATTATTTTGATTACATTATCCCAGCTCCTTTTTCTCAACAGCGAGTAAATCAACCTGTTGTATTAATATCACAGGAACTATCAAATAGGGTTAATGTTCCTTTTTTACAGGCTTTATATAGGGATACTGTAGCGGGTATTCCTTTAAAGAATATCAATGACAGGAATGAAAAATTAGATTTGTTAGTTAAATCAATTAAGATTTTGAATAATGATTTAATTAAAGGAAAGAATATATTACTAATAGATGATCTTTTTAGAAGTGGTGCTACATTAACAGCATCGACTGATATTTTATTAAAAAATGGTGCTAAATCTGTTTGTGTATTAGCAATGACTAAAACAAAGAGAGGGTAAGTTTATGTGTACTATTTTTATTTCTGGTTCTAGGAATGTTAAATCTTTAAATATAGAGATTCAGGATAGACTAAATAATATATTAGCTAATAATTTTCTTATAATTATTGGAGATGCTAATGGTGTAGATAAAGCTGTTCAGCAATTTCTAGTAGAGAAGGGATACCATACAGTTGAAGTATATTGTTCTGGTAATAGTTGCCGAAATAATTTAGGTAATTGGAATTCTAAGTATATAGATGTTAAAGCTAAAGGTAGATTGTTTTATGAGGCAAAGGATAAAGAAATGGCACAAATAGCAGATTATGGATTTGTTATTTGGGATGGAGGGAGTATAGGTTCATTAAATAATATTGCTGAGTTAGTTTCTCAAGATAAAAAATCCTTAGTATATTATTTGCCTAAGAGAGACTTTGTAATAGTAAAGTCAAATGAAAATTTAAAATCATTACTAGAAAATAGTACTCCAGATTTATTAAATAAGATTAAAGAAAAAGGTTCTTTTTATCTAAAAAAATGTATCAATAAACAAGAAGAACTACATTTTAGTAGTTAGTTCTCCCACGATAGTACAAGTATCCCCCCAAGATAGCGTAAGCGTCCACGCTTGTGCTTATGTGCTCCAAGCGAGGACGCTTGAACCACCGTTTGTTTTTTTAAAGTGCGGTCATTTTTTCAACCTCAAAAAACACTTTCAAAATCCATCACACTTTTGCTTATCGAAACCCCACATAAATCTTCTTTCCTAATCCTTCTGCAATACGTTGTAAAAAGGCAAGTGATAGGTTGTGGTTGCTGATTCAAAACGGCTGATGGTACTTTGGGCGATGCCGTTTTTTTTCGGAAAAACCGTTTTGGATGAACTACTATTATTGGCGTAATTTAATGAATAAATTTGATACGTGATAGAAAATTACCAGTCAGTTTATTTGCGCAACAGCTAGGAACAAAATATCAAATACCGGATAAAAGAATAGAAAATATTATTAGTCAATGTTAATGATAATAATACTCAAAATTAAGGCGGTATAAACCGCCTTAATTTATTCCAAATAATGCATACCTCTTTGTAAGTATTTTAAGAAATAATGTTGATCAATCTCACATTTTTTAATTCTGCGAGTAGAAAAACTTTTTTCTTTTGGTATCTTACGCGCGAATGAATCTATATCCACATATTCTTTGTGGGATTAAGAATAATTCTCAACTTTCTATTTAACCTAACTTTTTTTATTACAACAAATGGAGTGATTATCGTGAACGCATTCAAAAAAAGCCTCATTGTGGCAGCGTCTTTCGCGAGTTTAAGCTTATTTAACTCAGCGGTAGCTGATATGGTTTATAAGCCATTAGAACAACCTGTTGAACCAGTAAAACCAGATTTGAAAATTGAATCTGTAAATGAAAAATTTGCAGAAAAATATCCAAATCAATATAACAGCTGGCGTTCAACTGCAAACGGCAACGGCGAAAAAATTATTTATGCCGATGAAGAAAACCCACGCCTAATTGTACTTTGGGGCGGTTATGCGTTTGCAAAAGAATATAACGCACCACGTGGTCACTTTTATGCGGTAACGGATGTACGTAATATTCTACGTACTGGTGCACCAAAAACTGCAAATGATGGTCCACAACCAATGGCATGTTGGACATGTAAAGGCCCAGATGTTCCACGTTTAATCGCGGAATGGGGTGAAAAAGATTATTTCAATGCGAAATGGGCAAAAGGCGGTCCAGAAATCGTGAACTCAATCGGCTGTGCTGACTGTCACGATACGACCTCTAAAGATTTTGCAGAAGGCAAACCTGCATTACGTATTGCTCGTCCACACGTATTACGCGCGCTTGACGCTTTAGAAAAAGCAACTGCTGAAAAAGATAAAGCAGAAGGTCGCCCACACAATAATTTAAGTTTCAACACTGCAGCTCGTACTGAAAAACGCGCTGAAATCTGTGCAAACTGTCACGTTGAATATTACTTCGCAGGCGATATCAAACAAGTAACCTTCCCTTGGAATAAAGGTCAAACCGTTGATGATATTGAAAAATATTACGATGAAATCGGCTTCAGCGACTGGACTCATAGCCTTTCTAAAGCACCAATGTTAAAAGCTCAACACCCTGACTTTGAGATTTGGTCTTTAGGTATGCACGGTAAAAACGGTGTAACTTGTGTAGACTGCCACATGCCAAAAGTACAAGGTAAAGACGGTAAAGTTTATACTGATCACCAAATCCAAAACCCATTCGATGCATTTGACCGCACTTGTGCAAATTGTCACGATCAAAGCAAAGAAAAATTACGCGATATCGTCACTTCACGTAAAAAAGAAGTGAAAGATGTAATGGGTCGTTTAGAAGAGCAAGTTGTTAAAGCTCACTTTGAAGCGAAAGCTGCTTGGGATGCAGGTGCAACTAAAGAAGAAATGGAAGCGGCATTAATGGATATTCGTCATGCTCAATGGCGTTGGGATTATGCTGCAGCAAGCCACGGTGGCCATATGCACGCACCTGAAGTCATGCTTCGTGTATTAGGTTCTGGCTTAGATAAAGCGGCTGATGCTCGTACTAAACTTGCAGCAATCTTAACTAAACACGGTGTGAAAACTCCAGTTCAAATCCCAGATATTTCAACAGCTGATAAAGCGTGGAAAGTAATGGGGATTGATATCGAAAAAGAACGCAAAGCTAAAGAAGAATTCTTAAAAACTGTGGTACCACAATGGGAACAACAAGCTAAAGAAAAAGGCTTATTAGTTGATCCACCAGCACAAAAATAAATGAAAAATCCACCGCACTTTTAAGTGCAAACTGAAAAGTGCGGTGATTTTCAAGGTCAAATTTGAGGTAACCCAAATGAATTTAACTTCTTTAATCAACAAATCTGCAAAAGCGTTAGCGTTAAGTGCGGCATTTGTAGCTGCGCCATTTTTGGCTCATGCTGGTGATGCACAAAAACCTGCGGATCATTTTACTTATGAACCGCAATTAGATAACCAACGCGATCCAAATCAATATTGTGCTAAATGCCATAAATTTGACAAAGTAGATAAAAACCAAACTGTAGATCAGTCTGGTGGCGAACTCCACTTTGGTAAATTCCATGGTGCACACTTAGATAAGAAAAATCCAAATAACGGTAAAGCAATTACTTGTGTAAGCTGTCATGGTAACATTTCTGAAAACCACCGTCGTGGTGCTAAAGATGTTATGCGTTTTGAAGGGGATATTTTCGGTAATAAAAAACCGATGTATTCAGTTCAAGAACAAAACCAAGTTTGTTTTGCTTGTCACCAACCTGACAAACTTCGTGAAAAACTATGGGCGCATGATGTACACGCAATGAAATTACCTTGTGCAAGTTGCCATACTCTTCACCCTAAAGAAGACGCAATGAAAGGTATTCAACCAAAACAACGCGTTAAACTTTGCGTAGATTGCCATGGTGAACAACAAAAACGTAAAGCAGAACAAGATAAACTAACCGAACAAAAGGATAAAAAATGACAGCCTGCTCACGCCGAAACTTTGTTTCCGGCATGGGGGCAGTGATCCTTATGACGGGAACATCTTTACCTTCTTTTGCGAAAGAAGACAAGGCGGATAAACCTAAACGTTACGCAATGATACACGATGAAAATTCGTGTATCGGCTGTACAGCCTGTATGGATGCATGCCGTGATGTAAACCAAGTGCCAGAAGGCGTTTCTCGCTTAGAGATTCTACGCAGTGAACCTTACGGTGAATTTCCAAATCAGGAATATGAGTTCTTCCGTCAATCTTGCCAACATTGTACAAACGCACCTTGCGTAGCAGTTTGTCCAACTGGTGCATCTTTTATTGATAAAGAGACTGGTATTGTAGATGTACATAAAGATTTGTGTGTAGGCTGCCAATACTGTATAGCAGTTTGCCCATATCGTGTACGTTTTATTCATCCAGTACATCGTACCGCAGATAAATGTAACTTCTGCCGCGATACAAATTTAGCTAATGGTAAACAACCAGCTTGTGTGGAAGCTTGTCCAACCAAAGCATTAACCTTTGGGGATATGAATGATCCAACAAGTGCAGTTTCACGTAAAGTGAAAGAAAAACCAGTTTATCGCACTAAAGTGGAACTAGGTACACAGCCAAACTTGTACCACATTCCATTCCAACATGGGGAGCCTAGAAGATGACATTAGATTATCCAGTTCCATTTCATACGCCTAATCTAGTGTGGGATTCTACCATTGCGATCTACTTGTTCTTATTAGGGATCTCATCTGGTGCGGTACAGTTAGCAATTGCGTATAAACGCAGTAATAAAATAGAAAATCTAAGCCAAAACTGGATTATTCGATCTGGGGTAATTTTAGGGTCTGTACCAACATTAATTGGTTTAACTCTATTAATTTTCCACTTGGCTCGACCTTGGATATTCTGGAAATTGATGTTTAACTATCAATTTAACTCCGTAATGTCGATGGGGGTCATGCTATTCCAAATCTATATGTTGTTTTTAGTGATTTGGGGAGTGGTGATTTTCAAAAAAGAAATCGAAGCATTAATTAATCGCTTTATGCCAAAACTGCAATTTGTGATGAAACTCATCGGTATTGCAGAACGTCTTGCAAGTCCAGTCGAAGTTGTTCTTTTCGTATTGGCTGCAGTGCTTGGTGCATACACAGGGTTCTTACTTTCTGCATTGATCAGCTATCCAATGTTAAATAACCCAGTATTACCAGCATTATTCTTAGCTTCTGGTACATCATCTGGTATTGCTGCAACCTTCTTAATTATCTTGATTGCAGGAAAATTAAAAGGTGATTCTCACGAATCGCACTTCATCCATAAATTTGAAGTACCAATTATGGTAACAGAGCTTGGTTTACTTGTGTGTTTCTTCGTTGGCTTACATTTTGGTGGTGGCCAAAAAACAGTTGCGTTACATAATGCATTATCTGGTTTCTGGGGTGCGGTATTCTGGATTGGGGTATTCTTTATTGGTATCTTGATCCCATTAATCGCCAATATGTTTGTTAATGACCGTTTAAAATACAACCGTAACTTTATTATCTTGGTGTCAATTTTTGACTTAATTGGGGTATTCTGTTTACGTTTCTTTGTTTTATATGCGGGACAATTAACAGTGGCATAAATCAGAATTATGTGTATAAGAAAGGCGTATTAATAAATACGCCTTTTTTCTTGTTTAAATAAGGAGCTGACGTAGATTAGCAAGTGCACTAGTCTATAAAATGAAGATAACTCATTGTAAATTAAAGAAATCTATACAAAATAAGCTACTTGAATTTTTTGTATTAAAAGTTACAGCCCGAGCAACGGCTTATTTACTAGGTCTCCACGCCAATTCAGCGATTTTGTTTTTCCGAAAAATTCCTAAAGTCATTAGCTATCATTTAGCCATTGAAGCCGATGAGTTTTTTAATGTGAGCAAATTTCACCACGAACGAATCAATCATTCCGAACTATTTGCGGTGAAACAAAACCACATAAATGGAATAGAAAATTTCTAGAGTCAGGCGAAGAAAATACTCCGAAAATATAATGAAATTGACCGAAAAAACTTTCTTTATTCTTGAAGGAATGTAAATTTCGGTTTAACTTTATAACACCAAAAGAACAGCTTAAAATATTGCGAAAATAGTTCGGTATTTAGCGGTAATCTACGTCAGCCCCATTTCTTTTTATCAATATTTATTACTTTAATTTTCAAATCCTATTTCTTTGAATAACTCTTATTAGAAATAATCGGTAATGATTTCTGGAAAATAGTGTGTTAACTAAAAGAATCATTTCGAAGAGACCTAATACCTACATAACATGAAAAATCCATAGAATCTCTATTGATATTCCTTTCGTAATGGTGTTAAATCACTCATATATTGTGAGGTTATATCTTATTTAAATTATGTGTCAATTACTCGGAATGAATTGTAATACGCCGACGGATATTGTTTTTTCTTTTGAAGGTTTTCGTCGTCGTGCTGGTTTAACTGATTGTCATTCAGATGGCTTTGGAATTGCTTTTTTTGAAGGGCGTGGAGTGCGTATTTTTCGCGACAATCAAGCTGCTAGCCTTTCCCCCATCGCTGATTGTGTGAAGCAATATAAAATCAAGTCTTTGAATGTCATTGCGCATATTCGTAAGGCGACTCAGGGTGAAGTGAATATTGAAAATACTCATCCGTTTATTCGTGAAATTTGGGGGCAAAACTGGGTTTTTGCGCATAATGGTAATCTGAAAAACTTACCAGACATGACAGAACATTTTTTGCAGCCAATAGGTTCTACAGATTCTGAAGCTGCTTTTTGTTATATGGCGGAATATCTTAAAAATACTTTTCGTAAAAAACCGAGTGAAATGGAAATTTTTGAGGCTATTCAAAAAGTAACAAAAGAGCTTGCTCAACACGGCACATTTAATTTTATTATCTCTAATGGCGAATGGATGATAGCCCATTGTTCAACGAATTTACATTATGTCATGCGACAAGCGCCTTTTGGTAAAGCACACAGAATTGATGATGATGGTGTCATTGATTTTAGTGATTATGCAAAGGAAGGCGATAAAGTGAATATCATTACAACCTTTCCATTAACCAAAGATGAAAATTGGACAAAAATGGAAAATGGTGGATTTGTATTTTTTAAGAATGGGGACAAAATTGCTGAAGTGGTAGGTACTCCGAAAGAAGCGATTGATGATGGTACCTTAGGTAATCGAGTAGCTTAATTAAATCTAGCCAAATAAAAATGCGGTTAAATTCAAAGAGAATTAACCGCACTTTTTTATTGAAGCGTAAAACTAATTGGCACATTTAACCCTGAAGGGAATCCTGAAGGTCTTGCACCGACCGGTCTTGCGCTGTTAACTGCTTCTAATGCTGCATTATCTAGGCTTTCATCACCTGATGATTGAGTAACGCGAGCACCACTTAGTGAGCCATCAGGGCCTACATTGAAGGATACGCTGACTTTACCTTGCTTACGCATCATTTTTGCGCGAGTAGGGTAACGTTTATGACGTTCAATTTCACGACGAATTGCGGAGCGATAGGCTGCCATTTCGCTTGTGTCGGTTCCACTACCTGCTACTTGTGCATTGCTATTGGTGGCGCCAGTTGTAGTCGCTTTAGCATTCACGTTTGCACTTGAATCAATATTTTTATCACCTTTTGGTAGATCTTTATTGATTGGTTTTTCTTGTGGTTTAACGTCTTTTTTCGGTTTATCCTTTGGCTTTTCTTTAGGTTTCTCTTTTGGTTTTGGCTTTTCTTTTTCTGGTTCTTTGATTTTTTGTGGTTCAGGTTTCACTGTTGGATCTTCCACAACCTCTTGTTTTTCTGGTTCTGGCTCTTTTTGTACATTTTCTGGCTCAGGAGCAGGTTCTTCCATCACCATGCCTTGCACCATTTCCATGGAAATACTTGTGGATATTTCGCCTGGTGCGCTATTGGCGCTATCACTTGGCTTATTCCAACTCCATAAGATTAACCCTACAACAATGCTGTGCACGATCAAAGAAATAAGCAAACCTAATAGCGAACGTTTTGTTTGCTGCATAATTATTCCTTAAGGCGTCGTTGGCACAGATTGAGTGGGTGCAGATTCTTGAGGATTTTTACCCGCACTTTTACCCTTATCTTTCATAGAAACAATAGCTACATTTTTGATCTCATTTTTAGAGAGCATATCTGTAATGGTCACAAAATCTTGGAAAGAGGCTTCAGCATCAATTTTTAATGTGACTTTTTGATCTTTGTTCCATTGGGCAATTTCTGCTTCTAGGGCTTCTTGCGTAATAGGTCTATCATTGAAATAGAGTTGTTTATCCGCTGTCACAGTCAATAATTTAGCAAGCTCATCAGCTTTAAATGCAACGGCTGTACTGGCTTTAGGTACGTTAACTTGAATTTTACCTTGAGAGATAAAAGACGCAGTGATAAGTACTACAGCAAGTAACACCAACATAATATCAATGAAAGGGATAATGTTGATTTCATCGAATTTTTTCACGGACTATTCCTTATCTTTTTGTTCGTTTAACACTTTCCATTTCAAACGATTAACTTCAACTTTACGACCTAAACCGTTATAAAACACCATCGATGGAATAGCCACAAGAATACCCAATGCTGTCGCTTTTAATGCTAAAGATAAGTGCATCATAATCACGCCGGTATCAATTTCACCACCGCCATGACCGATTTGATAGAACGTTAATAAAATCCCGATAACTGTACCAAGCAAACCAACATATGGTGCGTTTGCACCAATAGTAGAAATCACGGTCATATTGCGATTTAAATCGATATCTAATGCGTGAATGGTGGAATAGTGTGCGACGTTTACCTTTCTTAAGAAAAGATAACGTTCAATTACCATGGCTAGCATAATAATGCTCATCAGTAATAATAAACCGATGATAAAGTAGTCACTATACTGTTGTAAAAAATCAAAAAGCTGCATCATTTTTTTCTGTCCTTATTATTTGAGAAATATCTTGGGAATATAATTGAGAATTAATTTCAATCAAGATAAATTCTAGCAAAGGCGGAATAACGCGTAAATATCGAACTGAAAAAATAATGAATTTTTACCGCACTTTATATAGAAAAGTGCGGTAATTTTTGAAGGGTTATAGGGATCGAAGATAATCAACGATAACTTGATGATGTTCTGTTGTTTTGAATTTATCAAATACGTGAATAATTTTTCCGTTTTCATCAATTAAAAAACTAATTCGGTGAATACCATCGTAAGTTTTACCCATGAATTTTTTCTCACCCCATACGCCAAATTGTTCTGCAATTTTGTGATCAGGATCGGAAAGTAGTGTGAAATTAAGTGCTTTTTTCTCAATAAATTGAGCTAATTTTTTCGGTGTGTCAGGGCTAATACCAAGTACAACTAAACCTAATTCATCTAATTCTGATTTACTATCACGCAATCCGCATGCTTGCGTTGTACAGCCAGGCGTGAGTGCTTTCGGGTAAAAATAGACTAACACTTTTTTACCGCGAAAATCATTTAAAGAAACAGGTTGTTCTTGTTGATTTAATAACGTAAAAATGGGTGCTTGGCTACCAACGGATAATGGATTCATAAAAAGCTCCTTTGATGAAAAAATATTTGCAAATTCAAGTTATTTTAGCGACTATAACGAGCCATACCAAATAATAAAATTAAAAAACCAACGGAGGTTCTATGTCAGCACAAAATCCTTTATTTTCAGGCAGTATTGTTGCACTTGTTACACCTATGAATAATTACGGCGAAGTAGATTTCGCTTGTTTAGAAAAATTGGTGGAATATCACATTGAGGCAGGCTCTAATGCGCTTGTTTCTGTGGGAACAACAGGTGAATCAGCAACATTAAGTATTGAAGAAAATGTAAAGGTTATTGAGAAGACGGTTGAATTTGCCAAAGGTCGTATTCCTGTGATTGCTGGCGCAGGCGCAAATGCGACAAGCGAAGCAATTACAATGACTAAATTATTACGCGATAGCGGCGTTGCTGGTTGTCTATCCGTTGTACCTTACTACAATAAACCAACTCAAGAAGGAATCTTCCAGCATTTTAAAGCCATTGCCGAATGTACAGATTTACCGCAAATTCTTTATAACGTACCAGGTCGTACCGGTAGCGATATGAAGCCAGAAACTGTTGCTCGTTTATCGAAAATCAACAACATTGTTGGTATTAAAGAAGCAACTGGAGATATCAGTCGTGTCACCAAAATTAAAGAACTCGCAGGTAAGGATTTCATCGTTTTAAGTGGTGATGATGCAACGAGTTTGGATGCGATGAAACTCGGTGCAGAAGGCGTGATTTCTGTAACGAATAACTTAGCACCAAAAGATATGGCGGATATGTGTCGCTATGCCCTTGCGGGAGATTTTGCTAAAGCCGAAGCAATTAATGCTCGCTTAATGCGTTTACATCATGATCTCTTTATTGAATCAAACCCAATTCCTGTGAAATGGGCAGCTTATCGTTTAGGTTTAATTAAGTCAGCACATTTACGCTTGCCATTGACGGTGTTAAGCGAAGAGGTTCAACCAAAAGTAGAAGAAGCACTAAAAATCGCAGGATTATTATAAAAATCAGGGGTAAGTCATTACCCCTAAACTTTTTGCATTATAGGCTGTCGAAGTGCGGTCAAAATTCATAAAGTTTTCAATTTAGTTAAGGTTCAAATATGAAAAAAATAATGTTGAGTTTAGCAGCGGTTATCGTATTGGCTGGCTGTTCGTCTGATCCTGAAGCATTAAAGACTGCTAATGATTCTTTCCAAAAATCAGAGGCTTCTATCCCTGGATTCTCACCATTGGCGAGCGGGGGCGTAATGCTACCAAAAGCAGACGATACTTATGCATTGCCTAATATTGCTGTGAAAAAGGGAGAAAATATTGATATTCGTCCTCCATCAACACCGTTAGCGATTATTGAAAATTCATTAACACAATTCGATGGTGAACGTGCATTAATCGTGTATCCAGAACAGCAAGCAAGTGTGTATAACCTCCAACAAGTTGAACGCTTATTGAAAGAAGACGGTATTTCATCAACGACGAATGGTGCGATTTTAACGACTGACTGGGCGCCAACAGGACGAATTGGTGATAAGTCGGGCACTGAGATCAAATATCAAGTAGAACAAGTTATGGCTCAAGATGCGAGTGCGCTAGCAGTATCTGTTTTACAAATGCGTCGTGATGGCGTGATTTTCACTCCAAGTGTATCCGATAAGCAACGTTATACATCTGAACGATTAAATCGCATTGTGTCTGCATTAACTTCTGCTTACAACAAACAGCAACAAGATTTATCTAGCGCATCTGTGGGCGCGGTAGCTTCACAAGTTATTCAGGATTTGAATGGCCAAGCTGCATTAGCAATGAATGTTAATTTTGGTCAAGCATGGGAAAAATTAGGTGGAGCTTTACCTAAAGTGGGTTTTGCGATCAAATCTGAGACTGCAGGTAAAGGTTATCGTGAATTAAAATATTCAGCATTAAACAAAGAAGATTGGTTACGTATGGGAGCTGAACTTCCAGAACTTGAAAATGGCACTTACCAAATGCAAATTTCTGATCATGGCAGACAAAGCTCCGTTGTCATTTCTGATGAAAAAGGCAAGGCATTGTCTGGCGATTCAGCTGTGAGAATTTACCAAGCAATTAGTAACTTGATTGCAAGATAAATAAAAGCTCAGCGTTAGCTGAGCTTTTTCTTTAGAATAATCCTAATTTTTTCATTTGTTCAATAACGGGTTCGACTTGAATCTCTGCCATCAAATTTTTTCCTTTTAGTTTCGTTGCCCAAGGTAGTTCAGAAGAGGGTTTGCCAAATTCTTTTTGGGCATTTTCTTCATATACTGATACCACGTTATCTAAATTATTATAAGGCGCAGTACGCAAAGGATTGTGATAGGCATACAAGCCAATAACGGGTGTTCCTTGTGTTGTCGCAATATGGGCAGGGCCAGAATCTGGCGAAAGCACCAAATCAACCTTAGAAATTAAAGCGGTAAGCTGTTTTAGGTTTGTTTTTCCTGCAATATTGGTTGGCGTGAAATGGCAAAGTGCGGTAATTTTTTCGACTATTTCTAATTCACGTTTGGCTGGCGAACTGCAGAAAATCACATTGACATTATGCTGATGGGCAATATTGGCAACCTCTGCATAACGTTCAATTAGCCAATCTTTTTCTGCTTTGCTAGAGCAAGGGGAAATTAATAAATTTTTACGAGAGAAATCAATAAATTGATCGGCAAATTTATAATCATCTTGTGAGATAGCTAATTCCCATTTCGGTTCTGTTTTCGGTACGCCAATATATTCAGCGAAAGCCATAAATCCATCTAATACGTGAGGGGAAAAAGGATCTCTGATACGACGATTTACAAATAGCCATTGCCCTTCTCGAGAACGTTTTTCTCCAAATCCAATTTTGAATTTTGCTTTAATTCCTAAAGAAAGGATTGATGCACGAAATGCTGTTTGCATATTTAATAGTGCATCAAATTGTTTATTTTTCAGTTGTTTCCACAAAGATAATACACCTTTCCATCCCGCTTTTTTATCGTAAGGAATGAGCGTGACATTAGGAATACCCGAAAGCAAACCCATTTCGGTTTTGCCTACAACCCACGTAATTTCTGTTTGGGGATAATATGCTTGAATGTGCTGAACCACAGCTAAGGCATGACAGACATCGCCTACAGCTGACAATCGGAGAATACAAAGGGATTTTGGGGCTTCGGTAAAAAGTGGCATTGACATTCATTTCTCATTTAACTTGCGCCTATTTTAAAGTAGAATGAGCCCATTTTCTATTCATAACAACATTCCCATGCACCAATTCCAACAAGATAACCAATATTTTATCTTTAATTTTGACCGCACTTTTGAGCAAGCAACCGAGTTTTTCCAGGCGGAATTTTGGCAAAAACAAGAACGAGTGATAGGCAGTGCAAAAGGTCGAGGCACCACTTATTTCTTGCAAACGGAAGATTGGTTTGGCGTAAATTGTGCGTTGCGTCATTATTATCGAGGTGGACTTTGGGGTAAACTGAACAAAGATCGTTATCGTTTTTCTGCTCTTGAAACTACCCGTAGCTTTTCTGAGTTTCATTTGTTGCAACGTTTGTATGAAGCGGGTTTACCTGTGCCTAAACCGATTGCTGCACGTATTCAAAAAGGCAAGTTAGGTATTTGCTATCAAGCGGATATTTTGACGGAAAAAATCGAAAATGCGCAGGATTTAACCGCGCTTTTACAAACACAAACATTACCAAAAGAAACTTGGATGCAAATTGGTCGTTTGATTCGAAAACTACATGATTCACAGATTTGCCATACGGACTTGAATGCGCACAATATTTTGCTTCAACAGACTGAACAAGAGCAAAAATGTTGGTTACTCGATTTTGATAAGTGCGGTGAAAAATCTGGAGATTTTTGGAAAGAGCAAAATCTGAATCGTTTAAAACGTTCCTTCGAAAAAGAAGTTGGACGAATGAATATTCAATTTACCGAGCAAAACTGGGCTGATTTAACGACAGCTTATCATCAATAAAAGGACTGATTATGAAACAAAAAATCGTACTTGCTACAGGCAATAAAGGCAAAGTAAAAGAAATGGCTGATGTCCTATCTGATTTTGGTTTTGAAGTGATTGCGCAAACAGATTTAGGCATTGAAAGCCCAGAAGAAACAGGCTTAACTTTCGTTGAGAATGCGTTATTAAAAGCGCGCTATGCATCAGAGAAATCGGGTTTACCTGCTATTGCGGATGATTCAGGCTTGGTAGTTTCCGCACTTAATGGCGCGCCAGGTCTGTATTCTGCACGTTATGCTGGTGAAGAGGGAAATGATGCTAAAAACCGTGAGAAATTATTGGCAGAGCTTGCTCATGTTGCACAAGATAAACGCCAAGCCAAATTTGTGAGCTGTATCGTGTTTTTACAGCATCCAACAGATCCATCGCCAATTATTGCCGAAGGTGAGTGTCACGGTGTGATTGGTTTTGAAGAAAAAGGCGAAAATGGTTTTGGTTATGACAGTTTATTCTTTAGCCCAGAACAAGGTTGCACATTTGCTGAATTAGAAACTGTTGAGAAGAAAAAAATTTCTCATCGTGCACGAGCATTGACAGTATTAAAAAGTAAGTTATAAATCTAGTTAAACGTATAATGATAAAAGGCACGCATATTTTTTATATGCGTGCCTTTTTATATGGATTTTATCTATAGCGGAAAAGTAATATTATTCAGCATGTTCACTTAAAAATCCGCCACTTTGATGATTCCAAAGTTTAGCATACAGACCATTGCGCTCCAGTAATTCAGCATGGGTGCCTTGTTCAACAATTTGTCCTTTATCAAGCACAATCAGGCGATCCATCGCAGCGATGGTGGATAAACGATGGGCAATGGCAATCACCGTTTTATTTTCCATCATCTTATCGAGACTTTCTTGTATTGCCACTTCCACTTCAGAATCCAGTGCACTTGTGGCCTCATCTAACAATAGAATTGGTGCATCTTTTAACATCACACGAGCAATAGCAATACGCTGACGCTGACCACCTGAAAGTTTTACACCTCGTTCACCCACATGGGCATCATAGCCTTTTCTGCCTTGAGCATCAGTGAGGAATGGAATGAAATCATCAGCTTCCGCTCGTTCAGCAGCTAAAATCATCTCTTCATCTGTGGCATTAGGACGTCCATAAATAATATTGTCACGAACAGAGCGATGCAGCAGCGAAGTGTCTTGAGTCACTAAACCTATTTGGCGGCGTAGGCTTTCTTGCTGAACATCTAGTACATTTTGCCCATCAATGGTAATCGCGCCTTGTTGTGCTTCATAGAAACGCAGTAATAAGTTCACAATTGTAGATTTTCCTGCACCTGAGCGACCGATCAGCCCAACTTTTTCGCCAGGTTTGATGGTGAGATTGAAATGATTGAGCAATGGTTTTGTCGGATTATAAGCAAAGGTAATATCGTTAAACTTAATTTCCCCTTGTGTCACTTGTAACGGCGATGCTTGTGGTTTATCCACTATTGTGTGAGGTTTAGTCAACGTATTCATTCCGTCGTTTACAGTTCCGATATTCTCAAACAAACGCGCAGACTCCCACATAATCCAGCGAGACAGCCCATTTACTCGTAATGCCATCGCTGTTGCCGTTGCAATTGCACCCACGCCAACTTGACCATTTTTCCATAAAATAATTCCGAGTACGGCTGTGCTTAGTGTAAGTAAAATATTAGCTGCATAGGTGAGCGTATCCAATGATGTTGCTAAGCGCATTTGGGCGTGCACTGTGACCATAAAATCTTCCATAGAACGCTTGGCATAAGCGGCCTCTCGCGAACCATGAGAGAATAATTTTACTGTGGCAATATTGGAATAAGCATCTGTAATGCGTCCTGTCATTAAAGAACGAGCGTCAGCTTGTCGTTGAGCAGTCTTTGATAATTTAGGAATGAGGGTTCGTAGGATAAAAACAAAAATCGTAATCCAAGCAATAAATGGCAGTAAGAACCAAGAATCTAATGCTGCGAGCACCAAGCCCGATGTAATAAAATATACGATGACATATACAAACATATCCGCTAGTGTGAGCACTGTATCACGAACAGCAAGTGCGGTTTGCATTACTTTGGCAGAGACTCTGCCGGCAAATTCATCTTGATAAAAACTCAAACTTTGTCCAAGCATTAAACGATGGAAATTCCAACGTAATCGCATTGGAAATACGCCTTGTAAGGTTTGTAAACGTACGGTAGAGGCTAAAAATCCCCACACTATGCTAACAAGTAATAGGGCAGCCATACCAATTAATAAATGACCTTTTTCTTGCCATAATGCCTCAGGCGTAAATGTCCCTAACCAATCTACAAGCGTTCCCATAAATTGGAATAATACGGCTTCCATTACACCAGTACCAACCGTTAGCACTGTCAGTAAGAGAATCCAGCCTTTCATTCCTTCAATGCTAGACCAAATAAAACGCAATAAGCCTTTTTTAGGTGTTGTTGGATTACCTTCTGGATAAGGATTTAAGCGGTTTTCAAACCACGAAAAAATTTTGTTAAACATATCTTTTCCTTAAAAAGAAAAGGCAACAGATGTTGCCTTTCAAAAAACTTGGAGATTATAGCGCAAAAATTCTCCAATTTATAGGCTGGCAGATTTTCTGTATTGACTTGGCGAAAGTTGGTAGTAATTCTTGAAGGCTTTACTAAAATGCGCTTCCGATTGATACCCTACCTCTAAAGCAATGGCAAGCACAGATTGTTGGGATTGCTTTAATAAAAACGCTGCCGATTGTAACCGCACTTGAGTAATAAAACGCCCTGGCGACATGCCAAGTTGTTGTTGAAAAACACGAATAAAGTTTGCACGAGACATTGCAGAAAGGTCAGCTAATTGTTCAATTCGCCAATCTTCTTGAGGGCGTTGTAATATCGCACCTAGCACCGCATTTAATCGCTTGTCTTGCAACGCGAGTAGCACACCGCCTGTAATTAAGTTCTCTTGAATCGCATGGCGTAAAATATAAATTAAAAGCACATTCGAAAGTGCATCGACGACAGATTTTGTACCTACATCGTTTTTTTGTGCTTCTTGTAGAAAAAGCTGAACCAAAGGATGAATCGGTGTATCGCATAAATTGAGATGCAAGTATTCAGGCATAGAAGCGGTGAGGAGTGCATCTTGCTGATAATAAAATGCCCCGCAGAACATTTTTAAATCTGGTGTGCCTTGCCCTACTTGATGCAATTCAAATGCACCTTTCCAGCTTTTTTTTAATGATGCGTCCTTTGTTTGGTTGGACGAATGACGCATAAAGTGCGGTTGATTTTGGGGAAGAAAAAAGATATCACCTTCCTTTAAATGAAATTGCTTTTGTCCGAGCGTAAGCCAGCATTCGCCTTGTTCAATAAGATGGAATACGCCTTTTCCTACATCTTTTTCTTGGTGGGCAACTTGCCATTCACCTTGAAATTCACAGCGAATATTAATTTCCCCACGCACTTGTGCTAAATGGGTGAGTTTATCTAAATAATCCATAATGAGATGTTAGCGATAAAAATTGAGATAAATAAGCAAGTATCATAATCCAATCTGCCTATAATTTGCCACAGCAGTTCATTATTAATTCAATATATTTAGGAGAACATTATGTTTGCAGATTGGAAAGAAGAAACATCACACGTTAAAAAATCATTTGGTGCGTTAGGTAAACAATATCCAAAAATGTTACAAGCTTACCAAGCATTAGGCGCAGCAGCGGCAGAAGGCAATGTGCTTGACGCTAAAACTCGTGAGCTTATCGCATTAGCCGTTGCTGTAACAACTCGTTGTGAAAGCTGCATTAGTGTACACGCAGAAGAAGCTGTAAAAGCTGGTGCGAGCGAAGCTGAAGTGGCTGCAGCATTAGCAATGTCTATCGCATTAAATGCAGGCGCGGCTTATACTTATTCTTTACGTGCATTGGAAGCATATAACGTACAGAAAGGTTAATTACCTGTCATTCCATAGAGTTAAGTTGATTAAAGGAAAGGGAGTATTTTTAATACTCCCTTTGTTTTATCAATATTTTACTGTCTAATAAGATAAAAGCATTTTGCGATTAAAATTCTAACGATTTTCTAGCGCTTTTTTCACTGGGGCAAAGCTACGACGATGTTGCGGTAACGCGCCAAGTTCAGCTAATTTTTCCAAATGTAATTTGGTTGGATAGCCTTTATGCTGGGCAAAAGCGTATTCTGGATATTGCTTGTCTAATTCTTCCATTTCTTGGTCTCGTGCCACTTTCGCCAAAATAGAGGCTGCACTGATTTCCGCCACAAGGCTATCGCCTTTTACGACGGCTTGCGCTGGAATATCTAAATCTTTTGGGATCTTATTGCCATCAACCAACACAAAGTGCGGTTGAATTTTTAAAGATTTTACTGCTCGAGTCATTGCTAATAAGGAGGCTTGCAGGATATTTATCTCGTCAATTTCGTTAGCTTCAGCTCGACCTAATGCCCAAGCAAGGGCTTTTTCTTTGATTTCTTCGGCAAGGGCTAAACGTTTTTTCTCAGAAAGTTTTTTAGAATCAGCGAGGCCTTCAATTGGGTTATTCGGATCTAAAATAACGGCAGCCGTTACAACGGCCCCAACTAGAGGGCCGCGTCCAACTTCATCAACGCCAGCGATCAATTCATAGCCTTGTGGATATTCAAACATTTTCTGTTCCTTCTAATAAATCAATGACTGCTTGGGCCGCTTGCTTATCGGCATTGCATTGAATTTTTTGGTGTAAATCCGTGAAGTGCTGAATTAAAACATGGCGATTTTTTACCGCACTTTCATCATCAGAAAGATAAGCAGATAGTTTTTCAGCGAGCAATTCTGGCGTGCATTCTTCTTGAATCATTTCAGGAACGAGCATTTCATTCGCAAGCAAGTTTGGTAAAGAAATATAATCGGTTTTCACTAAACGTTTTGCCAAGAAATAGGTCAGTGGTTTCATTCGATAGCCAACCACCATAGGCGATTTACAAAGCATTGCTTCAAGCGCAGCTGTTCCTGAAGCAAGCAATGTTGCATCAGCTGCGATCATTGCTTGTCGTGCATTGCCATCAATTAAATGCATATCTAGATTTGGCGCAATTTTAGTTTTAATGGCTTCAAATTGAATTCGTCGTTTTTCGTTCACCAAAGGAACGAGGAATTGTAAATCAGGAAATTGTTTTTTTAATAATAAAGCGGTTTTCAAGAAAGGCTCAGCCAGAAATTCCACTTCTGAACCACGGCTTCCAACTAGGATAGCTAAATAGCGTTGTGCGGGATCAATCTGTAGCATTTGGCAGGCTTCGGCACGGTTTGGTTTGAGCGGAATAGCATCTGCCATTGTGTGTCCAATAAAGCGGCAAGGTACGTTAAATTTATCGTAAAAGGCTTTCTCAAAAGGCAAAAAGGCAAGAACTTGGTGAGTCGCTTTGGCAATTTTGTGAATGCGATTTTGACGCCATGCCCATACAGAGGGGCTCACGTAATGAATAGTTTTAATTCCGTTTGCTTTGAGCTTGAGTTCTACATCCAAATTAAAATCAGGCGCATCAATGCCGATGTAAACATCAGGTTTTTCTTGCAACATGGTTTGAATGACATTTTTGCGAATTTTCAACAGACGAGGAAGATGTTTCAAAATTTCAGCCAAGCCCATGACTGAAAGTTCTTCCATATCGACAAGCGTCTCACAGCCTTCAGCCAACATTCTTGGGCCAGCAATGCCAATAAAGCGAGCATTAGGATAATGAGCTTTGAGCTGACGAATTAAACCTGCACCTAGAATATCACCAGATACTTCTCCTGCAACAAGAGCAATGGTTGGGCTTATCCTATTCATAAACGTTATCCTTGAATAAAATTAAAACAATAAAAATTATAAAGGGCGTTTGTATAAGTACGCCCTAATGTGATTTTTAATTTAACATGATATAAAACATCCTAGAACTACTATTCTAGAATTTACCTTCTAATGATAGATAGGTTCCCCATTGTTTACTACTAATCAGTCCATTTTTTATATAAGGTGTAAAGGATATACTAAATTTTGGAGAAAATTGGTAATTTAATCCTGAACTAATACTCCACTGGGTTTTGTGAATATTAAGATGATAGTCATGTTTGAGGTTTTCTATTTGCACAGCACCAGTCACATTGCTTTTAATTTGATGTTCAATTTCTATAGTATTTAACCATGTTAATTTAGTAGCTATTGAATAATTCCATTTTATACCTGATGCAAGTGAATGATCTGTCCATTTTATATTATTGTATTTCATTAAAAACTGAGAAGCAGGTGCATCATATCCATTTTGTTTAATCTGTGTATTTCGGTAAGATAAATACCAACCTAAAGAGTTTTTATTTGATAGCACTAAGTCTTGACCCAATGTTAAATTCCATGAAACTCCCTTTACATCTGATAACGCTGTTGTTAAAACAGGGGATGTCTTTTGATAAGAATTACTATCTTTTCCAATACTAGCTGCAATATATAAATTAGAAGGCAATTTATAATGTGCGAAAGCCCCTATTCCAACATTATTATGAAGTGTACGATAGTTGTTTGATAAATGATTTTCTAATGAACGCTCTATGTTTATTCCTAAAGTTAACTTATTTGTTATTCCGTATCCCAAACGTAGGCCAAGTAAATTGTCATGTATATCATTTTTAGCCATATAATGATGTCGAATGCCATAACAAAACTCATTTTTATTAGCAATACAATAGGTTTGTAAGGAGCGTAATTTGTTAAATTGATGCTTCAATAATATACTATTGTTTTCTTCTAATTTTCGTTGTGATAGCGATTGGCGAGGCTCAACATATTTCGTTTTATTTGTTACTGGTAAATCCCCGGAGTTAACACCAATATATTCAGGTTTATCTATTACTGGTACTAGTGCATCGCTAGGAACAATGCCAATATATTCAGGTTTATCTATTATTGGCGCATTAGATGGCACAGCTGTAATTGAAACATATGTAACTACTGGTAGTATATCTTGAAAATCAGCTTCACCATCCTTATCTCCATTAACCCCACCATTAAACTCTGGATATTCGGCTTCTTCAGGAATACCATTAACTGGACCTGTAAATTCGATTTTTGAATGTATCTCAGGTGAGCCTTTCTCATATAGAATTTTAGGGGCATCAGCTTCTTTATCAACAGATACTTTCACTTCATCAGCAGATACTTTCTTTTCAACAGATACGTTCACTTTATCAACAGCTTCGTTGTAAATCTTATCATAAGATTTACCTACCTCTACACGAAGCGCATCACTACAATTAGTAATGCAACCTTTATATTCTGGTATTTCAAGAATTGGTGGCTCCATATCATTTACCCCTCCAGTAAACTCTGGATATTCATTTGTAACGGGAATACCGTTTACTGCTCCATTAAATTCATCAGTTTTTATTACACTGGAAGAAACTGCGCCAATAGAAATAACATCTTTAATTATTAATGATTCAGAAATAGGAGATTCTTTATCATCAATCGAAACTGATAGATGTAGTGCTAATGTATCAGGAGAAGAAAATAAAAAGGTTGTAGTAAGAAAAAATTTAAACTTACTGTTGAGATTAATAACATAAATTTTTCTTATAATTATTATGAATAGTGAATGAAAAATATTATTAACGAATAATACCGCGAGTTGAACGTTTGAAAAATTCAACAAAGAAACTAATCGCTGAATCGGTTTCCGCAATTTGCTCAATTTCTGGTAATACTTCTTCAAGCGTTTTACCGCTACGATAGATCATTTTATAAACGTTACGGATTGCGTGCATGGTTGGTTTATCAAAACCACGACGTTTTAAACCTTCTAAGTTCACACCGAATGGACGGGCGTGGTTGCCTTGCGCCATAACGTAAGGAGGTACATCTTGGCTTACCATAGAACCGCCGCCTAACATGACGTGTGCACCAACGATTACAAATTGGTGAATTGCTGACATGCCACCAACAATCACGAAATCATCTAATTCTACGTGACCTGCAAGCGTTGCATTGTTTGCTAAAATACAGTTGTTTTTAATTTGGCAATCGTGCGCAACGTGAACATTAACCATTAATAAATTGTTATTGCCAATAGCGGTTACGCCACCGCCTTGGATGGTACCACGATGGATTGTCACATGTTCACGGATTCGATTGCCATTACCAATAATGGTTTTTGTAGCTTCGCCTTTGTATTTTAAATCTTGGTTCACTTCACCAATGCTAGCGAATTGATAGATTTCATTATCTTCGCCAATCACGGTATCGCCACGTACCACAACGTGAGATTTCAATACAGTGCGAGCTTTAATTTCAACGGAGCCTTCAACAATACAGAAAGGCCCGATAATAACACTTTCACCAATAACTGCGCCTTCTTCGACTAAGGCTGTAGGATGGATTTTTGCATTTGGGTGGATCATATTTACCCCCTTAATTAACGACGAGCGCACATTAGTTTTGCTTCACAAGCGATTTCGCCATTTACGGTGGCAACGCCAGTAAATGCAGTAATACCACGGCGTTCTTTAATCACTTGAACGTTTAATTCCATTTGATCACCAGGTAATACTGGGCGTTTAAAGCGCGCTTCATCAATACCTGCAAAGTAGAACAGTTCGCCGCCTTTTAATTCGTGAGTTTTAAAGGCTAAAATGCCCATTGCTTGTGCCAAAGCTTCTAAAATTAAAACGCCCGGTAAAATAGGTTCGCCGGGGAAGTGACCTGTGAAACAAGGTTCATTGACGCTAATATTTTTAATTGCTTTTAACCATTCGCCCTCTTTAAAATCCAATACGCGATCCACTAACAAAAATGGGTAGCGATGTGGCAATAAAGTCATAATTTCTTTTGATTCGATCACTCTTGGTTGTTGTTCTGACACGTTGATACCTTACAAAAAATAAACAAATAAAATCCCTTGGATTATACGATATTTACGGCTAAAAATAAAACGAACTCAATATAGTCTAGTGTTTAGGACGAATATCAATGGCTGGATCGTCATCTTTACGATATTTTTCATCAATTCGTTTTTGCAATCCAAAGTCATTTTTATCCGACTCGTTAGAAAATAAATCTTCTGTTTGCGTTAATTGCGGATTTTTAATTCCGATCCAATTTGCGATTCCTTCTAAGAAGTTCAAACCTGATTTAAACACCTTATATTCTTTGCGTTCGGTGTCATCCGACGAAATTTTGAATAACGGAATATTATGGTGTTCTCGACTGAAACAGTTTTGATTAAACAAAAGTATATTGTTTTTTTCATCTTGTTGGTGGCACAAACCGTGATCTGAGAAATAAATCATTGAGAAAGTGCGGTGATTTTTCTTAGCGTTTTCTTCAAGCTGTTCATATACACGTTTTAAAAATTCATCAGTTTTCTTAATAGACGACACATAGCAATTTAAATAACCATATCTCGGATTAAGATCGTTATCATCAAAGATTTTTGGATAATCTTCGACACGGTCGCAAGCCATTGGATGTGAGCCATAAATATGTAACACGATGAAACGTTTTCCTTGAACAGGATCTTCTAGTACTTGGGTGAATTTTGGTAATAAATCAAAATCGCTAAAGTTAGTAGAATTAAAGCTTCCGCCTTTTTTCAAGAAAAAGGTTACATCAGATTTTGAAGCGAGCGATGAAACGGGCGTATCGAATTCGCCGAGCATACCTTGATTAGAAAGCCAATAAGTTTTCACGCCTGCAGATTTGATGAGATCCACTAAACTCAAACTATAATTGGGTTCCCATTTTTCTTTGTTAGGAAGGGTTAACATGAGTCGAAGTGAGGCGACAGTATTGGTTCCCGCTGAACGAAAACCATCAATCAATGTACCTTTAGTGCTAGACATAAACGGCGTATTTTCAATCGGATAACCATAGGCATGGTGGTAATCTTTACGCGCACTTTCACCAAGAACAATCACATAATCATCATAGCGTGAATTTTCTAATGTTGATTTTCCCCAGTTATCAGATTGGGACATTTGTTTTAGTTTTTGCACTTCATCTACAATTTTTAATGTGGAACTTACGGTTTCTTTGATCGGTTCAGCAAGTGGCATGTTGTAGGTAAAGAGCAATGTCGCCAAGGCAATAAATGTTTTATTACGATAAAATTTTATGCCAGATTTCACCGCACTTTTGTATTGAAGAAAAATAAAAATAGGTATGGCGAAAGCAATTAAGTAACTACTCACTGGGATTTGCAATAGAAATTCCTTCGTTTCCAACATATCAGTCGCGAAAAGCGAGGCGATATATTGGTAGCTTGGAGGGCCAAAATTTAACCCTGTAGGCGTATAAAAAGCATGCAGTAACGCAAGAGGTAGTAAAATAAAATAGAAGGATTTTTTACTGCTGCTTAATAAGAGAATAGTTGTTGTCGCCAGTAGAATGAGAACCACACTTGGTTCTGTAAACATTCCTGAACCGATTAAAATAAAATAACCTGCTAATGCGGCACAAATCACCGCAAAAAGTGCGGGCAAAATTTGGCTTGTTTTTTTCGTGTTCATAATTGTCTTCCCTGAAAAGAAAATGTCGCTATTATCCACCTTTCACTCAGAATTTCCATATTTAACTTCTTCACTCTTGAGCGGTTATTTTATAGAATAAGCCAATTTTTTAAGCCTGAGGGAAAAAACAATGAGCCAACCAATTTATAAACGTATTTTATTGAAATTAAGCGGTGAAGCATTACAAGGAGAAGATGGTTTTGGTATCGATCCTGCGATTCTCGATCGTATGGCTGTTGAAATTAAAGAATTAGTGGAGATGGGCGTGGAAGTCGGTGTCGTTCTTGGGGGTGGCAACTTATTCCGTGGCGCAAAACTAGCAAAAGCGGGAATGAATCGCGTGGTGGGCGACCATATGGGAATGCTTGCTACGGTGATGAATGGTTTGGCAATGCGTGATTCTTTATTCCGTGCTGATGTGAATGCAAAATTAATGTCCGCTTTCCAATTAAATGGTATTTGTGATACTTATAACTGGTCTGAAGCAATCAAAATGTTACGCGAAAAACGCGTAGTTATTTTCTCTGCGGGAACAGGAAGTCCATTCTTTACCACTGATTCTGCCGCTTGTTTGCGTGGTATTGAAATTGAAGCTGATGTTGTATTGAAAGCGACTAAAGTTGATGGCGTATATGATTGTGATCCGGCGAAAAATCCTGATGCAAAACTTTATAAAAATTTAACTTATGCAGAAGTAATCGATAAAGAATTACAAGTGATGGACTTAGCGGCGTTTACTTTAGCTCGCGATCATGGCATGCCGATCCGAGTGTTCAATATGGGTAAACCTGGTGCATTACGTCAAGTAGTGACTGGTACCGAAGAAGGAACCACTATTTGTTAGTGAATGTTGAAAAGTAAAACGGTAGGAAAATTCCTACCGTTTTTGTTTGGCTGTAGCCTAGAGATTATAACAATCCACCTTGACCTAATGCTGGGTCAGTTTCACGTGCTTTTAATGCATTTTCAACTGTTAAGCCCAATGCTTTTGCAACGCCTTCACCATATGCAGGATCACACCAGTGACAGTTACGGATATGACGGTATTTGATGAATTCCGGTGCATCGCCCATTGCAGCCGCAGTATTGTTGAACAATGCTTGTTTTTGCTCTGGGTTCATTAAGTTAAATAATGCACGTGGTTGGCTGAAGTAATCATTATCATCATTACGGAAATCCCAGTGTGCAGCATCACCATTAATGCGAAGCGGTGGTTCAGCAAAGTCTGGTTGTTGTTGCCATTGGCTGAAGCTGTTTGGTTCATAGTGCGGTAAGCTTCCGTAGTTACCATCTACACGACCTTGACCATCACGTTGGTTGCTATGAACTGGGCAACGTGGACGGTTTACTGGAATTTGACGGTAGTTCACACCTAAACGGTAACGTTGTGCATCCGCATAGTTGAATAAACGAGCTTGTAACATTCTGTCAGGACTTGCACCGATACCCGGCACCAAGTTACTTGGTGCAAATGCAGATTGTTCTACATCAGCGAAGAAGTTTTCTGGGTTACGGTTTAACTCAAATTCACCCACTTCAATCAATGGATAATCTTTTTTCGGCCACACTTTGGTTAAGTCGAATGGATGATAAGGCACTTTTTCCGCATCTGCTTCAGGCATAATTTGTACGAATAGCGTCCATTTCGGGAAGTCGCCACGTTCGATTGCTTCATATAAATCGCGTTGATGGCTTTCACGATCATTTGCGATCACTTCAGCTGCTTCTGCATCAGTTAGGTTTTTAATACCTTGTTGAGTATGGAAATGGAATTTTACCCAGAAACGTTCACCAGCTTCATTCCAGAAACTGTAAGTATGTGAACCATAACCATGCATATGACGATAGCTTGCAGGAATACCACGATCACTCATTACAACGGTTACTTGGTGTAATGCTTCTGGTAATAATGTCCAGAAATCCCAGTTGTTCGTTGCTGAACGCATATTAGTACGTGGATCACGTTTTACCGCTTTGTTTAAATCTGGGAATTTACGTGGATCACGTAAGAAGAATACCGGAGTGTTGTTACCCACCAAGTCCCAGTTACCTTCTTCGGTATAGAATTTTAATGCGAAACCACGAATATCACGTTCAGCATCAGCTGCACCACGTTCACCGGCAACAGTGGTAAAGCGTGCGAACATTTCTGTTTTTTTGCCCACTTCACTGAAAATTTTTGCACGAGTATATTTAGTAATATCATGTGTGACAGTAAAGGTACCAAATGCACCAGAACCTTTTGCGTGCATACGACGCTCTGGAATAACTTCGCGTACGAAATCAGCTAATTTTTCGTTAAGCCATAAATCTTGTGAAAGTAATGGACCACGCGGACCTGCAGTTAAGCTATTTTGGTTGTCCGCCACAGGGGCGCCATTTCCCATAGTTAGGTTAGTAGAAGATAAATGCGAAAAAGGGCATTGAGAACTCATTATTAACTCCTTGTATGTATGAAATAAGTAGGGTTGAAATAAATTTCTTGAACATCATACAAAAAGGTTTTAACGATTGAAATCTATTAAATCAATCAAAAAAAACTATGCAAGGTAACAAGGTTTTGAGATTAGATGTATTTTTATTGGTTTTATAATGCAACAAAAAAAGCCTTGAAATTTAAAATTCCAAGGCTTTCTCATAAACTGGTGGAGATAATCGGGATCGAACCGACGACCTCTTGAATGCCATTCAAGCGCTCTCCCAACTGAGCTATATCCCCATAAAAGACAGCAACATAATAAAATTTGACTATGTGGCTGTCAATACGATTTTATTATGCGTTTGTTATCCGATTAAATATTAAGCATTTTGTGCATTAATAAAATCAATAGCACGCTGAATACGTGCAAGTACGCGATCTCTGCCGATACCGACTAGGGTCACATCCATTGATGGAGATTGACCAGAGCCTGTCACTGCGACACGTAATGGCATGCCAACTTTACCCATGCCCACTTCTAGTTCAGCAGCCGTTTGCTCAATTGCTTCGTGAGTAGAATGTAAATCCCAGCTAGAAAGTGCGGTTAATTTTTCTTTCACTTTTGCAAGCGCTTCAGCAGCATTGCCTTTGAAATGTTTTTTCGCTGCGGCTTCATCAAAGGTTTCAAACTCTTCAAAGAAGTAGCGGCTTGAGCTAGCCATTTCTTTTAAAGTTTTGCAACGTTCCGCAAGCATGGTGACTATTTCAGTTAATGCAGGACCATTGGTTGTATCAATGCCTTGGTCTTTGTAATGCCATTCAAGATGTTTAGCCACATATTCTGGCGGTAATTCACGGATATAATGTTGATTCAACCATTGTAATTTTTCGGTATTAAATGCGCTAGCTGATTTGCTAACGTGATCTAATTCGAAATACTTGATCATTTCTTCGCGACTGAAAATTTCTTGGTCGCCATGTCCCCAGCCTAAACGCACAAGATAGTTGATTAAAGCTTCTGGTAAGTAACCATCATCACGATATTGCATGACGCTCACTGCGCCATGTCGTTTAGAGAGTTTTTGGCCATCATCTCCATTAATCATGGAAACGTGCGCATAGGTTGGAATTGGTGCACCAATTGCTTTTAAAATGTTAATTTGACGTGGCGTGTTGTTGATATGATCTTCACCACGTACTACATGAGTGATACCCATGTCCCAGTCATCTACAACTACGCAGAAGTTGTAAGTTGGTGAACCGTCTGTGCGACGAATAATAAGATCATCAAGTTCACCGTTGCTGATTTCAATACGGCCACGTACGGCATCATCAAATACGACCGAGCCTTCAGTTGGATTTTTAAAACGTACAACGTGGGGTTCATCAGGTGAATGGTTGTGATCGTGTAAGCAGTGACGGTCATAACGTGGTTTTTCTTTATTTTGTTCTTGAGTATGACGAAGTTCTTCTAAGCGATCTTTAGTACAGTAACAACGATATGCTAAGCCTTGTTCAATCATTTCATCGATCACTTGGTTGTAACGATCAAAGCGTTTAGTTTGGTAATAAGGACCATGCTCCCACGGAAGATTTAACCATTCCATTCCTTCAATAATTGCAGCTGTTGCTTCTGGTGTTGAACGCTCTAAATCTGTGTCTTCAATTCGTAATACAAATTCGCCGCTATTATGTTTTGCGTATAACCAAGAATAAAGTGCGGTACGTGCGCCACCTACATGTAAATAACCTGTAGGGCTAGGAGCAAAACGAGTACGCACTTTTACATTTGGATCTAAATTAAAAGGAGCATCTAGTTTCATTTTTATAACCTGTCTTCAATAAAATATTAGTTGTTATTCTACTACGACTTGTTTGACTTCTAAATAAAAAAGCGGATTTTATGCTTATTTTTACGACAATTAAACAAAATTTAATAAAAAGGTATTGACTGAAAATGCATTCTCCCTATAATGCCAACCCACAACATTAAGGGCGATTAGCTCAGTTGGGAGAGCACCTCCCTTACAAGGAGGGGGTCACTGGTTCGAGACCGGTATCGCCCACCACTTCTCTAAAAAGTGTTCTTAATGTTACTAAGTTTGACCTAGCGGGCGATTAGCTCAGTTGGGAGAGCACCTCCCTTACAAGGAGGGGGTCACTGGTTCGAGACCGGTATCGCCCACCACTTTTCTAAAGTGTCCTTTCCGCTCAAACTTTCCCTTTATATTTAAACGCTTTCTAGTGGGCGATTAGCTCAGTTGGGAGAGCACCTCCCTTACAAGGAGGGGGTCACTGGTTCGAGACCGGTATCGCCCACCACTTAAAAGTGTTTAAATAACCGAAAATTTAGGGTTTTGCCTTAATATTATCGGGCGATTAGCTCAGTTGGGAGAGCACCTCCCTTACAAGGAGGGGGTCACTGGTTCGAGACCGGTATCGCCCACCACTTTATTTTCAAATTATCCAAATAATTTTCTTTTCCCGTTCAATCCATTACGTTTACGTGATAAAGTGCACAGACATTGTCATGTCTCATTTTAGTCTGTTATGCATCATAGGGAAAATTCATGATCGCTTATATTTTCTTAGCTTTATTCACGATTGCGGCAGTGATTTTTATCGTAAACTCCCATTATCGTTGGACTTATTTCTTTGCTATTACGCTTTTTACTTTTTTATTTGGCGGCATGCTTATGGTTTCCGGCCAATGGCAACGTGCTTTAAATTTTTCATCTGTGCTTTTTGTAGTGCTGATGTTATTTCACCGTTTAAAAATTCATTATTACAAACAGCCTTTGTTAATTTCAGATTTCTTTCTTGTGGTGGATTGGAGAAATTGGGAAACCTTAATTCATTATAAAGGTGCATTGCTTGGTGTTATTGGGCTACTTGCGTTATTAGGTTATGCGATTTTTGGTTTTAATGATGTCGAGTCTTTAGGGGGATTAGGTAACAGCATGGGGGCGTTATTGTTTATCGTTAGCTTTAGCTTGATGTGGCATTATTCTAAAAAGCCAAGTGCGGTGCAAGTTTGGTTAGATTCTTTGCCCGATGATGGTCGTGATGTGTTTTTAAATTTACCAATGTCTTGCCGCGGTATTTTTTTCAAGGTGCCAAATTTTGATGGCAATAGCCAAAATTTTATTGAAAAAATGACCGCACTTCCATCTGATACAAACAGCATATCTGAAACAAAACCCGATATTGTTGTGACATTAATGGAATCCACGCTGAACCCTCATCAATTTGCTTTTAGTCAGCAATCTATTCCACCACTTTCCATGTTTGAACCTCAAAATGATACAGTGTTTGCTTCGCCGTTGCGTGTACATACTTTTGCTGGCGCAACCTGGAAATCAGAATTTGCTTTTTTAGCCGGTGTGCCTTCGACCGATTTTGGCGCGTTAGCAAGTGGCGTTTTTTATTCTGTTGTACCGCACTTGCAATCAGGTTTAGTGAAAAATCTAAAAGCACAAGGATATTTTTGTGTTGCCTTGTCGCCTTTTACAAAAGGTAATTACAATGCGAAATCCGCTTATGATCATTTTGGTTTTGATTTGATGTTACAGCCACAAGATCTTGGTTATCCTGCGCCTATCAGTAAAAATCTTTGGGATATTAGTAGTGAAGAAATGATGAAGTACACCCGAATGATTTTGGAAAAGCAGCATCCTGCATTAGAAAATGTGGATCAGCCGATGTTTGTTTATGTATTGACTATGCGTGAACATGGTCCATATGAATTGGGCATGGAAAATAAATTTAATCTTCAAATGCCTAATTTAGGGGCTAAAAGTATTTCTGCATTGAATGACTATACTCAACGAATTGTCGCCTTGAATGAGGCGATTGAAGGAATGAATAACTATTTACATGAACGTAAAAAGCCTTTTGTTCTAGGGTATTTCGGTGATCACCAAGTAGCATTTGATAATGTTATCCCTCCGAAGAAAGGGGATTATGCGCAACCCGATTATGTGACACAATTTGTTGTAAGAAGTAATTGTGCGAGTCAATTTAAGCAAGAGCAACTTTTTTTAGATCTCGCTTTTGCCGGAGGCGTCTTGATGAATGTAGCTGGATTATCAGCAGAAGATGAATTTATGAAAGCGAATATGGCAATGTGTAAACTAAGTAACGGAAAATTGGAAGATTCTTCTAATCCTGCATTTGTGAATGACTATCGTCATTACCTCTATCAAACCTTAAAGATTGCAAAATAGCTAAATAAAAAAGACCGATGTTAATAAATCGGTCTTTCCATTTTTATTCTTTTAACTCGCCTAATACTTCAGATAATTGTGCCCCGACCAACACAACTAGCCAGCTAATCTGAATCCACAATAGCATGATCGGTAATGTTGCCATTGCGCCATAGATTAGTTGATAAGAAGGGAATGTGGTGATATACCAAGTAAAGGCTTGTTTACCGAGTGTAAAGAAAATAGCGGCAATAAGCGCACCACAAGCAGAATATCTGATATCCACTTTCTTATTTGGCACGATGGTATAAATCAATGTGAAAATAAACCATGTGAAAAAGAACGGGAGTAAACTGAGCAATTTCACACCGAGCGAAAGTGTTTCTGATTGTTCAAACATCACTTTTATATAAGAGCTAATCCCTATACTTATACCTATAACGAGAGGTCCAAAAGTCAGAATCATCCAGTAAATTGCGAAAGAGGTAAAAATAGGGCGAATACTTGTATCATGCCAAATGCTGTTGAGGGTTCGGTCGATGTTATTAATTAGCATCAAGGCAACAGCAATTAAACTCACAATTCCCACCGCACTCATTTTTTTTGAGTTTAATACGAATTGATCGATATATTCGCCTACCATATCACTCGCTGATGGCGCGAAATTGGTGAAAATCATTTCTTTCAATTCTCCAGTGACTTCATTGAATACAGGAAATGCAGAGAATATAGAAAAAATCACCATCACCATTGGCACGATAGCAAGCATCGTGCTGTAAGTTAGTGCGCCAGCAGCTTGGTTGAGTTTATTTTCTGAAAAACGTTTCCAAAAGAGCAGGCTAAATTGTTTCAATGAAATCATAAAAATCCCCCACAGCAATGTTTAAATTTTTTACCAGAACCACATACACAAGGTTGTTTCATTGTAGGCAAGGATACGGTCGGATCCACAAAATACCAACGGTTTTCAATTTTCACAAAAATTGACCGTTCTTGATGGGTTAGTTCTCCCTCTTCGCCTTGAAAAATAGCTTTAAATTCCACCGCACTTTGAGTTTTTGTGAGGTTTTCTGTTTTTAGGACTTCTAATCCTAGCCATGTAGTATTGTCAGCCCATTCTTGCAATAGATGAATCTCTAATAAAGTTTGTTGGCTTGGCACAGTTGTTGCAACAATATAAGGTATATTTTTTAAAACATAAGCCGTATAACGTGAACGCATGAGTTGTTCTGCCGTTTCGGGAAACGATTGTCTCAAATGAAATTTGCCACAACAATCTGCGTACTGATGACCAGATTGACATGGACAATCTTCCGAAAGTGCGGTTGAAATTTCTGACATATTTATCCCTGTTGTTTGAATTTCGATACTTGTGATCGAATTGAGCGTTTAAAGGCTTCAGCTAATACTTCAATATCTAATGCTGCTTCTAGTTCAGCTTCATTTTCGGGTGCAGATAACAATCGATTTAAATGGCGAATTGTTACTTGCGGATAAGGGCGCGCGAGCAATTTCAATTCATCACCTTGTCTAATTTCTCCCGTTTCAATGACGCGAACATACCATCCACTGAGCCCAGTTTGATAAACAATATCGCGAGTCTCTTCGTTTTCCGTATTTTTTGATAAACGCTCACAAGGTTTACGTGGCTGAGATACTTCTAAAATAGTTGAGCCGATTTGATAGCGATCACCAATGCAGACATTGTCTTCATTCAAGCCTGACACAACAAAATTTTCTCCGTAAGTGGCGGTTTCCATGTAAGAAAAATTTTTATTTAATAAAGCATTTAATTCATTAAAAGAATCTGCCGACATAAAAAAGAGAGATTTATCTACACCACCATGATGTTTTTTCAAGCCCACATCGTTTCCTTCTGCACCAAGAGAATGAATTTTTACCGATGGCACAACTTTTTTACGAATCGCGCTTTCATACTGGCTTCCATCTGAAAAGGTTAGGGTTTGAACTTCCCCTACTTTTATAACTAAAATTTTTGCATTCATTTTATTTTTCGCTTGTTCTAGAAAAAATTTACGTGGAATTATAACCGAAAACGTTTAACTTTTTGACCGCACTTCTTTTTTTACTTATTATTTGTTATCAGAAAAATGAAAGAGAAATAATGAAAATGTTTGAAAGAGAAAACAAAATTTTCTAAAAATGTTTTATTTCTTTTCTTTACAATAAGATTTTTCCTAAGGGCGAAATCATCACGTTCAATGATAATAAGGAGATTTATTATGTCAGACGTATTTCACTTAAACCTCACTAAAGCACAACTTAAAGGCGCAACACTCGCTATTGTTCCAGGCGATCCTGCGCGCAGTGAGCGTATTGCGAAACAACTTGATAACCCAGAGTTTCTTGCAAGCACGCGTGAATTTACATCGTGGTTAGGTTATCTTAATGGACAACCTGTTGTGGTATGTTCTACGGGTATTGGTGGGCCATCAACATCAATTTGTGTGGAAGAGCTTGCTCAACTTGGTGTTCGCACTTTCTTACGTATTGGCACAACGGGTGCAATTCAACCACATATTAATGTAGGCGATGTTCTTATCACAACTGCTTCTGTTCGCTTAGATGGTGCAAGCCGTCATTTTGCACCGTTAGAATATCCCGCTGTGGCAAACTTTGAATGTACAACCGCACTTTATAATGCAGCGAAAGCAAAAGGTATCGAGCCTTATGTAGGCGTAACCGCATCATCTGATACATTCTATCCAGGTCAAGAACGTTATGATACCTATAGCGGTAAAGTATATCGAGATTACCAAGGGCTACTTAAACAATGGCAAGATTTGAATGTGATGAACTACGAAATGGAATCGTCAACATTGTTTACCATGTGTAGCGCATTAGGTTTGCGTGCTGGGATGGTTGCGGGCGTAATTGTAAACCGCACTCAACAAGAAATTCCAAATGAAGCAACAATGAAACAAACGGAAGAGAAAGCTGTGTCTGTTGTGATCGCAGCTGCGCAGGCATTGTTAAGTTAATCTCTTTTAATTGAAAGAATACTGCACCAAAAAGTTAGACGAAACAACTAACTGATTAAGGTGCAGATTTTTTATGATTAAATATACCCAATCCGTCAAACAACAAGTGATCAATTTTTATCTTCGACACAGTAAAAATCCTTTTCTCACAAAGAAATATTTTCATTTTACTGACATAATCTTGAGAGACTGGATTAAACAATTTTGGGCTATCCTAGATACTAACTTAAATTCCTCTTAACTAATTGTTTTAAAGTGAGTTTAAAACTGCTCTAAACAGAATAACTCATAGAGTTTTGATAGTGAGAATTTAACTAAATCATCGACCATATACTCAATAAATCGTACAAATTCTGAATGAGTTGAACTAATGAAAGGTGGGTAATAAGCCTAAGTGAATTAAATATGTAGAAAATGGTAGCAAGGCTTGAGGGGCAAACCCTATTTTACATTTTGCTCAAGGGTTGCAATATCAAATAAGAAGTTATCAAGAAATCCTGTTGAAAAATAGTATTTGAAAAGTATGTCAAGAAAAAGAAATTGTCTAGATAATAAGATGATAAATAGCTTCTTTGGATGGTAAAAACGGGGTTTACGATAGAAAATAATTTGATACTTTTGAGCAACTCGAAAAATGATCCATGAATATATTTATTATTACAACCATAAGCATATTCAGTTTAAACTAAGAGAACTAGCCCTATGGTTCCCATAACTTAGGCCTTGATTTTACAGTCCAACCTTTTGGAGGTTGCTGAATTATCAAGGCTTTATTTTTTCTATCTAAAATGATGGTAATTATAATGATACCCGACACTTGGCACTACAGGAATAACGGGTAGCGAACTCCTCACTCGAATTCTAACCTTATTATCACTCACATTCAATTTTAAGTTAGTATCAACTTGACTTGCCACTTTATCTTTCTGTGCCTGAGTAACCGTATTACCACTTGTTACACGAGCATTATATTCTTGCACAGCCTTCATATCATAAACACCGCCACCAGTTTGTTCTGATTGAGAGGAACATGCTACTAAACCTAAAACAGCAAAAGCAATAAGAACTACACTTCTCATTTAATATAATCCTATTTACAAATTACGTCAGTTAATACAGCTCTACCTTCTGATACATAATTAGCGGCTTTTTCCTTTAGTTTTTTATTTTCTTGTGATTGAATACGCTTAGACACATTTTTATCTGTAATTGAATAAACTGGCACATAACTTAAATTTTGAGGATCTTTTTGATTATAAATCGTTGCCCCCGTTACACTACCGTAATATTCACTTTTATCATTTGGCGAAAGATAATTGTGAGTTGAATTTGTGTAATCCACACCTATTTTTACTTTAAATCCTTGACAAATACCAGCTGGAGACTCAAAAACACTTTCTGATGAACTCATCTCATTAATTTTATAAACTTTTAACTCAATGCTTTGAGCCAATTTCTGAGTATCATTACTTGATATATCAGAGCTAAAGGCTTTCTTATCTTTTTCATCAACATAAGTTACTGAACTAGATGTATCTTCAGCAATAGATAAATGCGGTATAAACAAACTAACCAGCATGCTACAAAATAAAGAAAAAGAAGTACAATTTTTGTAATTCATCTCCAGTTCTCCTTAACGTTCTTTAAAGTAATTTCTAATATTAAAATAGCTATTTGCCAATTAATAGCATTACCGAACTATATCAAAAAGACTTATATGATACTAGGTTATTTTTCAGGAGTTATACTTTTTGATTTTTCTTCGTTTTGAGCTTCTAAAGCATCACGCGCAGCACGAATACTTTTTTCAATTAGTGGAACTCGCTCATCATCTTTCGGCATTAAGCGCAGCATCATCGCCCAAGTCACTGCCGCCATTTTATAATCTTCCGTTTCAAAATAACGGAATGCGAGCAGACTTAACGCTTCAATGTTAGTATGATCTTGACGAATCACTTCTCTCAATAAATTGCCACCTTTAAGTTTATCAGTCGCGTCTTCAGAGAACATCAATATGCGAGCATAACCTAATTTATATTGCACATTATCTGGTTCAAGTTTATTAGCCTTTTGATAACTATCAAATGCCAAACGTGCGTCACCTAAATTCATCCCAATTTGACCGAGCATCCACCATTTTTTTGCATCAGTTGGATTTTTCTGCAAATCAATTCGAAGTGCGGTAGAAAATTGCTGCATTTCTGCATCAGAAAATGGATTTTTATCTTCATCTTTCATTCGATCAAAGAAATAGGGCAATTTCGCATAAGTTTGCTCTAACATCGATTCAGCTTGCCAAGATCCCACCATAAAATAAGAAGAACCCGCAATAATTCCTAGCGCCAACACGCCAGACACAAACCACACTTTTCCATAAGATTTGCCAAAATAATCCACGCTCTCTTGAATCTTGCTCGGAACATCATCAAGCAAAGTTTTCTGTAATTCTTGTTTGAGTTGCTCAACATTTTCAACTAAACCTTGGGAATTATCTTGCTCAATTTCTTCCAAGCGTGAGAAATATAACGCCTTATTTAAATCATCACGTTTTTGCCCATGTTTCGCTTTGAATTGACGCAATAAAGGATAAAAACAAATTAACGCCACAACTAAAGTGGTTAATATAAAAATTAATGCAAAATTCATCTATTTATCCTTGTTTAATAATTCTGCCAAACGCGCATTATCTTCATCAGTTAAAACATCTTGGGATTTCACCGCACTTTGAGCTTTTGGTTTACGTCTTAATAAAAATACCACGCCCAACAACACAAGCAATAATGGCGCAATCCATAGCACTAATGTACTCGCTGTCATAGGCGGATCGTAAGTTACAAAATTGCCATAGCGCGCCACCATATAATCCACTACGTCATTTTTCGATTTGCCTTCTTGTAAAAGCTCAAATACTTTGCCACGCATATCCACAGCAATAGTTGCGTTGGAATCCGCAATATTGTTATTTTGACATTGAGGGCAACGCAAAGATTGTGTTAATTGATGGTAATCACTCTCTTGCTGTGGAGAACTAAAATTAAGCGCATCAATGGATGAAAACGCCACTGAGCTAAACAAAAGTGCGGTCAAAAATAGCCATATTTTTTTCATTATTGTTGCTCCGAAAGTTTGTCATAAATTGGTTTTAAAGTCTGAGTCCAAACTTTCTCGTTTACATCACCGGCATAACGATAATGAATCACGCCTTTTCCATCTACAATGAAAGTTTCTGGCGCACCATATACCCCTAAATCCAAACCAAAAGAACCTTTTTCATCTTTTAAAACAACTTGATAAGGATCACCAAGATCTTTTAACCACTTCATTGCTTTAGGTGATTCATCTTTATAATCTAAACCGATAATTCGCACACCATCTTTGGCTAGTTTATTTAAGTATTGATGTTCGGCATAACAAGTCGGGCACCAAGTCGCCCACACGTTAAGCAAAACTGGCTTACCTTGTTGAAACAATTCATTCGTGTAAGCTTTATTTTCAAAAAGCTCCGTTAAATTTTTTGCTGGCACAGGCTTTCCAACCAAAGCAGACTCTAATGCTTTAATATCTTCACCTTGCGCATTACGTTTTAATTGCACTAAAAATGCAATTGTTATCGATAAAAAGAGAATAAGAGGAACGAGTAATTTTTTTTTCATTTTTTACCGCACTTTTTCATTAACTTTGCTCCACCCATTTATGGGGGGAGCTGTCGCGAAGTGACTGAGGGGGGATATCGTAATCCCCCTTCCGCCCTTCGGGCACCTTCCCCCGCAAGCAGGGGAAGGCAAGAATAAAACTATTTCTTCAACAATGCATTAAATCGATAGCGTCGATCGAACATACACAACAATCCACCTAATGCCATAAACAAGCCGCCAATCCAAATCCAGCGAATAAATGGCTTGTAATATAAGCGTAACGCCCAAGAATTGTCCTCAAGTTTTTCGCCTAGAGCCACATAAAGGTCACGAGTTAAACCACCAGCAATAGCGGCTTCTGTCATAGACATCCGACTTACTGTGTAAAAACGTTTTTCTGCAAATAAACTTGCCTCTGTTTGCCCATCTTTTGAAATATCAATTTGCGCTTTTCCACCAATATAGTTTGGACCATTTTCATCCGTCACACCGGCAAATTTAAAATCGTAACGACCAATTTGTGCACTCTCGCCAACTTTCATTCTCACATCACGTTCTACGCTAAAGTTTTGACTAAATGCGATCCCCCAAACAGTCATAGCTACGCCTAAGTGAGCTAACATCATTCCCCAATGAGAACGAGATAGTTTGCGTACGCCCACAAAGAATGGTTCACGATGCGTCGCACGTTGTTGCAATTCATAAAGCGCAAGTAACGCGATAATCACCGTCATCATTGAACCAAGCACGGAACTTACTGTAATTTTATCTTGCAAGAAGTAAGGTAACGCAAAACCTGCAATCACCATAACAAATACACTGATAACAACAGGCGTACGAATTGCAGAAAATTGATCTCTACGCCATTTCACCAAAGGTCCAATACCAAGCAATAATGCAAATGGTGTCATAATGATTAAGAACATTTGATCAAAGAATGGCGCCCCAATAGAAATAGAACCTAAGCCAAGTTGTTTGTGAACGAGTGGTAACAACGTTCCTAAGAATACAACGCAAAGTGCGGTCATTAATAAGATATTATTTAATAACAACATACTTTCGCGTGAATAGCGTTCTGCATTATCACGAGAGCGAATTTGACTTCCTTTATACGCATAGAGCGCTAGTGACCCACCAATCACCACAACGAGGTAAGCCAATATATACAAACCACGAGTTGGATCCGATGCAAATGCGTGAACTGAAACTAAGATACCAGAACGAACTAAGAACGTACCGAGTAAACAAAGTGAAAAGGCTAAAATTGCAAGTAATACCGTCCAAGCTTTGAAAGAACCACGTTTTTCTGTGACAGAAAGAGAGTGAATCAATGCAGTACCAGCAAGCCAAGGCATAAATGATGAATTTTCCACAGGATCCCAGAACCACCAGCCCCCCCAGCCAAGCTCATAATAAGCCCACCAAGAACCGAGTACGATACCTAAAGTTAAAAACACCCAAGCAGCAAGCGTCCAAGGACGTGACCAACGCGCCCAAGCTGAATCTAATTTTCCCGTCATTAAGGATGCAATCGCAAACGCAAATGCCACTGAAAAACCAACATAGCCCATATAAAGTAAGGGCGGATGGAAAATCAAGCCTACATCTTGCAACATTGGATTGAGCTCTTTTCCGTCCACTGGGAAATCAGGGAAAGTACGCGTAAAAGGATTTGAGGTGAACAAGACGAACAACACAAAACCGACGCTAATAATCCCCATAATACCAAGCACGCGAGCAACTGCTTCTTGAGGTAAATGTTTACTCAATAAAGCAACAGCTGATGACCAAACAGCCAGTAGCCAGATCCACAGTAATAAAGAACCTTCATGAGAACCCCAGACGGCAGACAAACGATAATAAATCGGTAAAGCCGTATTAGAGTTATTCACGACATACTGAACACTAAAATCATTTACAGCAAATAAATAAAATAACGCAGCAAAAGCGATGCTTAAACTTGCAAATAAACCATAAGTCATTGGGCGAGCTAATGCCATTAATTGTGCATTGCCCTTTTCCGCCCCCCACAAAGGGAAAATCGCCAACATAAGCGATACGGCTAAACTTAAAGCCAGCGCATAATTTCCTAATTCAGCAATCATTTTGCGCCTTCTTTTTCTTGACGATCACGTATGCTTTCGCCTTTTAAATCTGCATCACCAATACCCATTGGTTTATGCACTTTTTGCATTTTTTCACCTAATTCTGGTGGCACATAATTTTCATCGTGTTTAGCCAATACTTCTGTCGCGGTTAAAACGGTTGGCTGAGTTAATACCCCTTGAGCCACAATCCCCTGTCCTTCACGGAAAAGATCCGGCAAAATGCCTTCATATTCAACAGTGATCGCAGGGCCAATATCATTTAAATCGAACCGCACTTTTAAGCTTTTTGGATCACGCACTACTGTGCCCTCAACCACCATACCGCCAACACGAATACGTTGCCCCACTTCAGGTTTTTGATTCGGGTTATTATCCTTACCTTGGATCACTTCAGATGGCGTATAAAACAAGTCGATATTTTGACGTAACGCATACAGCATCAATCCACTTGCAATAGCAATGCCGAGCGCAACAAAAATGACTAATTTAAATCTGGATTTACGTCTTGGATTCATAGTGTGTTCCCTTTATTTGCTTGTTGTAAACGTTCTTCGCGTTGTTGCTCACGCAATACATTTTGTAACACTGTCTTGCGTTGTTTTACACTTTGAACAATTAAGGCAATCACTGCCACTAAACTTACTGCATAGGATAACCATACGTAAAAACCGTAGCCACCCATATTAAAAAAATCACTCCAAGTTTGGAAAAACATAAAATATTCCTTATAAAAAATCGCTAAAAAACTAACCGCACTTTATTTCAGTGTTTGAGCCAATGCTTTAACCCAAGGACGTTTCGCATCTTCTTTCAATAATTCCACGCGATAACGAACTAAAGTAAGCCAAATATACAAGGTTAAAAAACCGAAGATACACAAAATTAATGGAACCAACATTGGAATTGCAATCGATGGTTTTTCTAGTTTAGTGATACTCGCACCTTGATGTAACGTGTTCCACCATTCCACAGAAAAATGAATAATCGGTAAAATCACGACCGTTGTAATGCATAAAATCCCAGCTGCTTTTGCCCCTACGTTACGATCTGAAAAAGCAGAATAAAGCGCTAAGATACCAAGATAAAGAAAGAATAAAATTAATTCTGCAGTTAAGCGAGCATCCCACACCCACCAAGTGCCCCACATTGGTTTACCCCAAATTGCGCCCGTAACAAGCGATAAAAAAGTAAACAATGCACCAATTGGCGCCATTGCAATCATGGCGAGGTGAGCTTGCTTAATTTGCCACACAAGGGCAACCACAGCTGCAATCGCCATTGAACCGTACACGCCCATTGACCAAATCGCTGTCGGCACATGCACGTACATAATTCGGAAACTATTACCTTGTTGATAATCTGCCGGAGCGAATGCTAAGCCCCATACAATGCCGACACCGAGTAAAATAAGCGTTAAAAATGCAAATAGCGGACTCAATTTACCGCAGATATGATATTGAGTTTCGGGTTTTGCATAAGGATGTAGCCACTTCCACATAAAAAAATCCTTAAAAATTAAAGAGAAAAACCACCGCACTTTTTATACGGTGGAATGAAATTAATTATCTAAACTAATTCGCAGTGCCGCTGCGATGGCAAAAGGCGAAAGCGTTACAGCGCCAACCATCATAGCACCTAAAATCGCTAGTTGCCCCCCATAAGGCACATTCAATCCTGCCGCCTCTAATACTGATGACGCAAAAATTAAAACGGGAATAAATAATGGAACAACAAGCAAACTCAACAACACGCCACCTTTTCGTAATCCCACCGTTAAAGCCACGCCAATTGCACCGATACAACTCAATACAGGAGTGCCCAGTAACAATGTCAAAACCAATGCCCACCAAATATTGACCTCAAGAGAAAGCAACAAAGCAGCAATAGGTGATAGCAAAATAAGCGGCAAGCCAGTGAGCAGCCAATGTGCAACGACTTTAGCCAAAGCCGTCATCGGCAAAGGCTGTGCGGTTAACATTAATTGTTCAAGAGAACCATCAATAAAATCATCACGAAACAAACGTTCAAAAGAAAGCAATGCTGAAAGTAATGCAGCTACCCATGCAATACCCGGTGCGATACGGGAAAGTAATTTTGGATCTGGCCCAATAACAAGCGGAAACAAAGTAATCACAAGCAAAAAGAACCATAGCGGATTTAAAATTTCCGCATTTTTGCGCATCGCAATTTGAAGTTCGCGTTTAATTATTTCTAAAAAAATCATTAAGTTATTCCGCTTTATAAGCCGCTAAATTCAATTTTTGCAGATGAGAACTTGGCACTTCTTGGTGGCTGGTTAACAACACAATACCACCTCGTTGAGCATGCTCATCAAAAAGTGCGGTTAGAATTTCCACACCTTTTTTATCAATCGCAGTAAAGGGCTCATCTAAAATCCATAAGGGCGCTTGAGACAGCCATAAGCGACCTAACGCGATACGCTTTTGTTGCCCTGCAGAAAGTTGTGCGGCGGGCAAATCTTCACGACCTAACAATCCCACTTTCTCAAGCAAATCCCACAAAATCTCAGTATTTTGTTCCGCTTGACTAATTCGTTGATAAAACTGCAAATTTTCCCATGCGGTTAACTCTGGTTTTACGCCCGAAAGATGACCCAAATAAAGCAAATTCTGATGATACTGCTCACGTTGTTTAGAAATTGCTTCAGCATCCCACCGCACTTCGCCTTCTAAAGGTTGGGCTAACCCCGCAAGAATACGCAATAAACTGGTTTTACCAATGCCGTTATGCCCTTCAATTTGCACAAAATCACCGCTATTAAAATCGCAAGTCAAAGCACGAAAAAGTACTCTCTCACCACGTTGGCAGGATAAATTTTGCAGAGATAACTTGTGTGGTTCAAACATAATTGCAAAGGGAAAATAAAAAGTGGCGGTATTCTATCACAAGAGAAATATTTGACGAGATTTTAGCCCCCAAAACAAATAACTCTTTAGGTGTAGATCGATAGGTTTGTTGATTTAAAACAAGGTTTAATAAATTCGTCTATTAATGCAAAAGGAAAAACATTTAATGATCTAAATCAAAATTTTTGCTATTATTTGCCCAATTTTGGTTATAGACCAAAACCCTCAACGAAATTTGTCTTTACATAATAGAAGGAATAAATTATGGCTTACACTCTACCTGAATTAGGCTACGCCTACGATGCATTAGAACCACATTTCGATGCGCAAACAATGGAAATCCACCACAGCAAACACCACCAAGCGTACGTAAACAATGCAAACGCGGCATTAGAAGGTTTACCGGCTGAATTAGTGGAAATGTGCCCGGGTCAATTAGTTTCTAACCTTGACAAAATCCCTGCAGAAAAACGCGGCGTATTACGCAATAACGCAGGCGGTCATACCAACCACAGCTTATTCTGGAAAGGCTTGAAAAAAGGCACCACCTTACAGGGCGCATTAAAAGATGCTATCGAACGTGATTTCGGTTCTGTAGATGCATTTAAAGCTGAATTTGAAAAAGCAGCAGCAACTCGTTTCGGTTCAGGTTGGGCATGGTTAGTATTAACTGCTGAAGGTAAATTAGCCGTGGTATCAACAGCAAACCAAGATAACCCATTAATGGGTAAAGAAGTGGCAGGTTGTGAAGGTTTCCCACTTTTAGGTTTAGACGTTTGGGAACACGCTTACTACTTAAAATTCCAAAACCGTCGTCCAGACTACATTAAAGAATTCTGGAACGTAGTAAACTGGGATTTCGTTGCAGAACGTTTTGAACAAAAAACAGCACACTGCAATTGTGCAAAATAATAAATATTGAAGAAGCCTAGCAAACGCTAGGCTTTTTTGTTTCCAGATATGCCAAATACAAAAATGCGGTGAAAATTCACCGCACTTTGTTCTTTTTTGTTTATCCTTCAATCCCTTCAAACAGTGCTGTGCTTAAATAGCGTTCAGAAGCTGAAGGCAAAATAACGACAATGAGTTTATCAGCAAATTCTGGTAATTTAGCTAAACGATCTGCAGCCGCGACAGCTGCACCAGATGAAATACCTGCAAGAATGCCTTCTTCCGCCATTAAGCGACGAGCTGTAGCAAGTGCGGTATCGCTATCAACAGTTTCTACGCGATCAATAATAGATAAATCTAAATTTCTTGGAATAAAACCTGCACCGATGCCTTGAATTTTGTGTGGGCCTGGTTTTGCTTCTTCGCCCGCTAAAGTTTGAGTAATGACTGGAGATTCCACTGGCTCAACCGCAACAGAAGTGATTTGTTTACCAAAATCTAATTTAATCGCGCGAGAAATACCCGTAATCGTGCCGCCTGTTCCTACGCCAGCAACCACAACATCGACTTTACCATCCGTATCTTTCCAAATTTCAGGGCCTGTTGTTTCTCGATGAATTTGTGGGTTGGCTGGATTTTCAAACTGTTTAAGCATGACATAGTGGTTTGGATCAGACGCAACAATTTCTTCCGCTTTCGCAATCGCGCCTTTCATTCCTTTTGCACCTTCGGTAAGCACTAAATTTACACCTAATCCACGCAATAAGCGTTTTCTTTCTTGGCTCATTGTTTCTGGCATGGTGAGCGTGATTTTATAACCTCTAGCCGCTGCAACATAAGCCAAAGCGATACCTGTGTTACCGCTCGTTGCATCTACAATTTCTTTTCCTTTCGTGAGCGTGCCATCTTTTTCTGCTTGCCACACCATATTCGCCCCAATTCGGCATTTTACGCTGTAGCTTGGATTTCGCCCTTCAATTTTAACTACCACATTGCCGTTGTGACCAAAGTGTTTTAAACGTACAAGTGGCGTATTTCCGATAGAATAAGAATTGTCTGCATAAATTGTCATAATATTTCCCTTTCGTTGGACTTCGTTAATATGGGTTTATTTATAGCACCGCACTTTTGATTAAAAAAATAGTTATTTGATCTATTTTATAACCGCAAGCTATTTAACAATCCCTGTATTTTCTGAACGAACATCAATCCCTGTTTGAGATGAGGGGTTGCTATTCATATTAAAACGTAAGTCATTACGATAATTTTCCACCCACATCACCGTCGCACCACATACTGCAACAGGCATAATTAATAAATTAATCACTGGTACAAAAGTACAACAAGTAACCAATCCACCAAAAGTTAAACTTTGTGTTCGTTGATTGCCAAGCGCATTTTTCATGATATCAAAAGAGACTTTGTGATTATCAAAAGGATAATCACAATATTGAATTGCCATCATCCAACAAGTGAACAAGAAAGTAAGTACAGGCACGATGGTTTGCCCAACCAAAGGAATAAAACTCAGTAAAAACAAGGCGATAATTTTTGGTAGGCTATAACGTAATTTTTGCCATTCTCGAGCAAGCATACGAGGCACATCTCTCATTACATCCACAAGACTATCATCATTAATATTTTCACCTGTCAGCATTTTTTCTACTTTTTCCGCTAACAAGCCATTAAAAGGTGCGGCAATAAAGCCTGAAAGTGTGGTGAAGGTAAAATAAAAGAGCAATAAAATTGTTAAGATCGAGAGTGTCAGTAAAATTACACTGAGAAAACTAAGCCAGTCCGGAATAAAATTCATTACCCAATCAATCGCACTGGTGATTTGGCTAATAAAAAGCCAAAATAAACCACAAAGTAAAACGGTGTTGAGTAAAATTGGAATAATAACAAACCGACGCAAACCTTTTTGTGTGATGTAATGCCAGCCCATTACAAAATAATGGAAACCAGATTTCAATTCATTAGGATTCAACATTTTTCTTTCCTTTCAATAAAAATACGCCTAAAACAGACCGCTCTTCTCCCTTAAAATTCCACGCATTGAAGTATTTTTTCACCTACTGAAATATGGTAGGATTAGCGCCATTAATAGCATTCTCGCTTGACTCGCACGCGTAAGGAATAAAGATGGATTTAAATACAATTTTGATTATTGTGGGCATTTTGGCACTTGTTGCGTTAATCGTGCACGGATTATGGTCAAATCGTCGTGAGAAATCAAAATATTTTGATAAAGCTAATAAATTTGACCGTACTTCTCATGTGCAAAGATCCCATATGCAAGAAGAAACGCAACCAACAAATGCTAATTTGTCTCACGTCACTACAGCACAAGCAAATGCACCAATTCGTCATCAAGTCATGCCTAATGCAGCTGTGACTCAAGAACCTGTTGATTATAGACAAAGTGAAAAAAGTGTCGATGACATTAAGATTTCAATTCCAAATGTTCAACCTGTTTATGATATGGGAAATCATCGTTCTGAGCCGTTAAAACCGACTCAACCACAATATGATATGCCGACATCAAATAGCGTTGCGAATATGACATTAGAACAAATTGAAGAACAAAGCCAAAATGCTAGTTTCGATGGAATTAATTCATCATCACCAGAATTAAGAGCGCAACTTGCGGAATTAGCTCACGAAGAACGTCAAGTGGACTACAACGTATCTTTTAATGAACCAAAAGCAGAAACAACAGCTAAACCGAAACAAAAAACTGGCTATATTCAACTTTATCTTATTCCAAAATCTAGCGACCAATTCAATGGTGCGAAATTAGTACAAGCACTTGAAAACCTAGGGTTTATCTTGGGTGAGGATGAAATGTATCACCGCCACTTAGATTTAAGTGTGGCAAGCCCCGTTCTCTTCAGCGTGGCAAATTTAGAGCAACCAGGAACATTCGATGCCTATAACTTAGTGGATTTTAGCACGATGGGAATTGTATTCTTTATGAAACTACCATCACCAGGTAATAATCTCGCTAATTTACGAATGATGATCCGCGCTGCGCATACATTAGCCGAAGATTTACAAGGCATCGTGCTTACTGAAGAACAAGAAATCTTTGATGAAAATGCAGAGCAAACATATCTTGCTCGCGTGTAAATTCATACCTTAAATTTACCGCACTTTTATCTTTATTGAGACAGGCTTTATGCCTGTCTATTTTCACTCTAAACAAGCAAAAAGTGCGGTCATTTTTCCCCGAGAATTTTATGACAAATATTCAAACTCAAATAGACAATATACGCAAAACCTTGCGCCAATATGAATACGAATATCACGTTCTAGATAATCCAACCGTGCCTGATAGCGAATATGATCGCCTCTTTCATCAGCTAAAAGCTTTAGAGCTAGAACATCCAGAATTTCTTACTTCAGACTCCCCAACTCAACGTGTTGGTGCAAAACCACTTTCTGGGTTTAGCCAAATTCGTCATGAAATTCCCATGCTCTCTTTGGATAATGCTTTTTCCGATGAAGAATTCAATGCCTTTGTAAAACGCATTGAAGATCGTTTAATCATATTACCTAAACCGCTTACCTTCTGTTGCGAACCTAAACTTGATGGTTTGGCAGTGAGTATTTTGTATGTAAATGGCGTGCTAACCCAAGCAGCCACTCGTGGTGATGGCACCACAGGCGAAGATATTACAGCCAATATCCGCACTATTCGTAATATTCCATTACAACTTCTAACAGACAATCCTCCACCACGTTTAGAAGTGCGGGGTGAAGTTTTTATGCCGCACTCGGGCTTTGAGCGTTTAAATGAATATGCGCTAGAACATGGCGAAAAAACCTTTGCTAACCCTCGTAATGCTGCGGCAGGATCCTTGCGTCAACTTGATCCTAATATTACAAGTAAACGCCCATTGGTATTAAATGCTTATGGTATTGGGATTGCTGAAGGCGTTGAGCTGCCAAGCACTCATTATGCTCGTTTGCAATGGCTAAAATCTATCGGTATTCCTGTGAATCCAGAAATTCGTTTATGTAATGGCACGAATGAAGTTTTAGATTTTTACCGGGATATTCAAAATAAACGAAGCTCTCTGGGTTATGACATTGATGGGACAGTATTAAAAATCAATGATATTGCTTTACAAAATGAACTAGGATTTATTTCTAAAGCACCTCGTTGGGCAATTGCTTATAAGTTCCCGGCTCAAGAAGAATTAACGGTGCTGAATGATGTTGAATTCCAAGTAGGTCGAACGGGTGCAATCACACCAGTCGCTAAATTAGAACCAGTATTTGTTGCAGGTGTCACAGTAAGCAATGCCACCTTACACAATGGTGATGAAATTGAACGCTTAAATATTGCTATTGGCGATACTGTTGTCATTCGCCGAGCAGGCGATGTGATTCCACAAATTATCGGTGTATTGCATGAACGTCGTCCTAATAATGCTAAACCAATAATTTTCCCAACAAACTGCCCTGTGTGCGACTCTCAAATTATTCGTATTGAAGGCGAGGCAGTAGCTCGCTGTACGGGAGGATTATTCTGTGCGGCACAACGCAAAGAGGCGTTAAAACATTTCGTCTCTCGCAAAGCTATGGATATTGATGGTGTAGGCGGAAAATTAATAGAGCAATTAGTCGATAGAGAACTGATTCATACACCTGCGGACTTATTTAAACTTGATTTAACTACGCTCACACGCTTAGAAAGAATGGGCGCAAAATCTGCAGAAAACGCTCTCAATAGTCTTGAGAAAGCCAAAAGCACGACTCTTGCTCGCTTTATTTTTGCTTTAGGCATTCGTGAAGTGGGTGAAGCCACTGCATTGAATCTTGCTAATCACTTTAAAACTTTAGATGCCCTTAAAGCCGCTGATCTTGAACAACTTCAACAAGTGCCTGATGTGGGTGAAGTTGTAGCAAACAGAATTTTTGTATTCTGGCGTGAAGCCCATAATGTTGCCGTCGTTGATGATTTAATCGCACAAGGCGTACATTGGGAAACCGTGGAAGTAAAAGAAGCCAGTGAAAACTTATTCAAAGATAAAACCGTCGTCCTCACTGGCACCCTCACTCAAATGGGACGCAATGAGGCAAAATCATTACTACAACAGCTAGGCGCAAAAGTAAGTGGCTCAGTTTCCAGCAAAACGGACTTTGTCATCGTAGGTGACGCAGCTGGCTCTAAACTCACCAAAGCGCAGGAACTAAATATTGCAGTATTAACAGAAGAAGAATTTTTAGAGCAGGTTAATGTTTTAAATTAGTAGGATTTAAATCGTATAAACAAGAGCGACCAAAAATCATCATATTTTTGACCGCTCTTTTATATCTGAAATACGCTACTAATGACGCCCGCCAAATGGTGGTTTTGCAAACCAAATCACAATAAACAATCCTAAGAATCCCATAGCTGATAGCCAAAATATTTCATTTGCGCCAATAATAAATCCTTGCGATGTTATTTGTTGAGCGAGGTAAGCTGAAGTTTGGATATCACTTAAACCAAATTGATTCATTTGATGATAAAAACTTTGGGAAATTGGGTTATAAGGATTAATGTGTTCTGTTAATTGAGTATGGTGAACGGCTTCACGGTTATACCACATAAATGTGGTTAAAGATGTCCCTACAGAACCCGCTAAAGTTCTCAAGAAGTTAAATAAGCTAGACGCAGAAGCCATTCTATGCGCAGGCAAACCAGATAACGTTATTGTGGTAAGTGGCATAAAGAAACAGGCTACCGCTAAACCTTGTACTAATTGTGGTAAAGCCACATCAGCAAAAGTCATTGATGGCTCGAAAGTCACCGCTCGCCAATAAAATGTTATTGCATATACAATAAAGCTTATCGTCACTAAAATTCGCATATCGATCTTATAACCGAAACGCCCAATAATCGGTGAAAGCAAAATTGGGAATAATCCAACTGGGGAAGCAGCAAGCCCTGCCCACGTCGCGGTGTAATGGAAGACTTGTTGTAGCAAGAGCGGAATTAATACCACAGAACCTAGATAAATCAAAAAGGCTAAACTAGTACATAAACACCCTACGCTAAAATTACGAGAATGGAAAAGCGAAATATCCACCACAGGATTGTCATCCGTCAATTCCCAAATAACCAAGGCAATCAGACAAACGACAGCGATAACGGCTAATATAATGATTTCATTAGAATTA